>JBFHEJ010000269.1:0-3655 GCA_041584255.1 Lysobacterales bacterium | reverse complement strand
GGCGCCGGACGCCGAGGCGACTGAATTTGAATCGCTGCCCCTGGAGAGCTTTTTCGATTGACGCAGGCTTTTATCGGACTGCTATTCTTTCCATCACAGTCAGGCTGGCCTGAAGCGACGCTCCGCGATGCGGTCCGCCGCTTTGCCGGTCGTTATCGCATCCTGGCGGGCGACATCGAGGATCCTGCGACAGGTTTGATAGATGCCCCTGACCTGCTCCGGGACTAACGACGGATCTGTGCCGTACCACTCTGCGGCACAACTGACGAGCCCGCCGCCGTTGGCGACGTAGTCCGGGAGGTAGACAATATCCCGATCCGCCAACCGGTCGCCATGATGATCGTGGTCGAGTTGATTGTTGGCCGCACCGGCGACCACACGAACCTTGAGCCGGTCGATGGTGCCGTCATTGATAATTCCCCCAAGCGCACACGGCGCAAAAACCTCCGCCGGCTGATCGTAAATATCATCGGGATCGACCACATTGGCACTTATCTCGCTGCGGGCACGTTCGAGCTGTTCCGGAAAGACGTCGCAGATCGTCAGCCGGGCGCCGGCCTCATCCAGCAGGCGGCACAGGTTGTAGCCGACGTTGCCGACGCCCTGCACCGCGACGTGCACCCCGTCCAGGTCGTCGCTGCCAAACGCCTCCTCGACACCGGCGCGAATCGCGCTGAACACTCCCAGTGCGGTCATCGGCGCGGGATCTCCGTATCCGCCGTCCTCTTTGCGCAGGCAACTCACGCAATGCGTCTCACGGCGCATCTCGCGCATGTCGTCGGGATTGGTGCCAACGTCTTCGCCGACAATGTATTGTTCATTGCAGGTGGCGATGGCGCGACCCATGGCCTGCAGCAGTTCCGGCGTCTTCTGCTGACGTGAATCTCCAATGATCACGGACTTACCGCCGCCCAGGCCGCAATCCAGCACTGCCGCCTTGTAGGTCATGCCGCGCGCAAGACGCAGCACGTCGCGTATCGCGGCAGCCTCGCTTTCGTAGGGCCACATGCGGCATCCGCCCAGAGCGGGCCCCAGCGTCGTGTTGTGGATGGCAATGATGGCGCGCAGGCCGCTTTCCTCGTCATTGAAGAAACCGACCTGCTCATGGTGGTCGAATTCCGGGGCTTCGAAAACACTCATGTCCTTATTCCTTACATGTAGGCGGATTCGCGCATGCATCTTAGAGCATCCAAGGAAAAATCAAAGTTGCGCCGCGGCGCCCGGGCTGACCGGCGGCAAACCGCATCGCCTTGTGCTATAGCTTGAGACATGATGTGGCGCTGCTTCATGGCGATCTTCGTCGCCTTGTCTGCTGTCCTGCCACTGCCCAATTCGGCGCTGGGGAGCGGCGGGACGGAAATCCAGGGCGGGCACAGTGGCGGCTGGTATAACGCTGGTCAATCAGGCCACGGCGTATTTGCCGAGGTGATCGACAGCGCCTCGTCCCCGACCGGCAAGCGCGTGGTCCTCGCTTGGTATGCCTTCTTTCAGGGTGCGCAGATCTGGCTCCTCGCCGTCGGCGACGTGATGCAGGACGGCGCAGGCCAGACCGCGATCATGCAGGCCTGGATCTATGAAGGCAATGGCTTCCCGCCGGCTTACAATCCGAACCAGACCAATGAAATTCCCTGGGGTGAAATCAGGCTGTATTTCATCGGTTGCGATGACGCGGTCATCGAATGGGATTCCGTCATGGCGGGTTACGGATCGGGCACACTCGAAGTGCAGCGATTGACCACCATTTCCGGGACCGAATGCGACCCCGAACTGGGCGGCCTGCCGCCGGCGGACGATCACGGCGACACCTGGCAGACCGGCACATCCTTCCCGGTCCGGCTCACCTATAACGATTTCATCGAAGGCCGGCATGAGAATCGCGACGATATCGACGTGTTCCTGTTCACGCTGACGCAACCCCAGGCGGTCGCCCTGTTCACTCTCGGCAGCGCGGATACCGCCGCCACGCTTTACCGTATCGAAGGCAACCGCGAAACCATGATTGCCGACGACGACAACAGCGGCATCGCCAAGAATTTCTTGATCGAAGCCGAGCTCAGCAGCGGCACCTACAGCATTCACGTACGCCCCACCCTCACCGGGATCTACGGCGGCTACAGCCTGTTCCTCCAGACCGACACCGACTGACCCTCACAAGCCACTAATGCGCCCGGCAGCGGTGCGCAGCGTTTCATCCTCCTTGGCAAAACAGAACCGCACCACCCGCATGTCAGGCGGCCGGTCATAAAACACGGAAACCGGGATGGCGGCCACGCCGTGACGAATGGTCAGTTCCCGCGCGAACTCGGTGTCGGGAAGATCACTGATGTGCGAATATTCGGCGAGTTGAAAATACGTGCCTTGCGCAGGCGTCAACCGGAACCCGGATCCCTCGAGCAATGAGCAGAACAGGTCGCGTTTTTGCTGGTAAAAGCCGGCCAGTTCGAGGTGAAATCCAGGCGAGTCGCGCATGAAATCAGCGAGCGCATGGCTGATCGGTGTGTTGGTACTGAAATTGATGAACTGGTGGACACGGCGAAATTCACGCGTCAGGTCGGGGGGTGCAACACAGTAGCCGATGCGCCAGCCGGTGACGTGATAGGTTTTGCCAAAAGAAGAGATGACGAATGCGCGCGCTGCCAGGTCCGGGTAACGCAGCAGGCTGAGGTGCTGGCGATGGTCGAAAACGATGTGTTCGTAAACCTCATCGGAGATCACCAGCAATGGGTGCCTGCCAAGCAAATCACGCAGGGCCGTGATGTCATGATCATCGAGACAGCGGCCGCCGGGATTGTGGGGTGAGTTGATCATCAGGACCCGGGTGCGCGGCGTGACAGCGTCCTCCACCCGCGCCCAGTCGATGGAAAAATCAGCGCCTGACATCGGTATCCTTTTAGGCACGCCGCCGTTGAGCAGGATCCCGGGTACATAAGTGTCGTAGGCCGGATCGATCACGATCACTTCGTCTCCACGGTGCACCACCGCGGTCAGCGCGCAATAGATCGCTTCGGTGGCGCCCGGTGTGACGGTGATATCGGTTTCAGGATCTGCAGAGTATTGGTAGAGGTTCGCGACTTTGTGCGCGATCTGTTCGCGCAGCTCCGATACGCCAGCCAGAGGTGCGTACTGGTTGTGCCCGTGGTTGAGATGGTGATCGACCCTCGCGCGCAGCGCCTCGGGTCCGTCGAAATCGGGGAATCCCTGAGCCAGGTTGATGGCGTCATGATCCGCCGCGAGCTGGCTCATCACGGTGAATATGGTGGTGCCGAAGCCTGAGAGTTTGCCTTCGGGCGACGTTTCCATGCGCAGACCTTATCACGGCATGTCCGTTTAACACGCAGGCTGTCCGGGGCTCTATAATTCTCCGATGATCACTGTCCACCACCTCAATAATTCCCGTTCCCAGCGTGTCCTTTGGCTGCTGGAAGAATTGGCCCTCAAGTACAAGATCAAGTTTTACGAGCGTGACCCGGAAACCATGCTGGCACCGGACTCCCTCAGAAAAGTCCATCCGCTTGGAAAGTCGCCCGTCATCACCGATGGGGAGCTGACGCTCGCGGAGTCCGGCGCCATCATCGACTATCTGGCGGAGAAGTACGGCGGCGGTCAGTTGGTGCCCTCCCGTAACAGCGCTGAATTTCAGCGTTACCGCTACTGG
>JBFHEJ010000268.1:0-3673 GCA_041584255.1 Lysobacterales bacterium | reverse complement strand
CCTGGCCAACACTTTTATCCGCCATTTCAAACTCGAGGGCACACCCGTTGTCCTCGCGTTTCGCGACTCGGACAATCCATACCGCGACAGAAAGAACAAGCTGAGCAAGCGCCAACTGGAAAAACGCAGACGCCTGAAAAAATTTACCGGCCGCAAATCACGACGGCGCTGACTTGCGTCAAGCCGCCCGGGTTCAGAGCTGCCAGGACGCGAGATTCTGCTCGATCGCCCGCCGGAATTCGGTGTCATCCGGGACCACATCCGAGGGCCAGAATTCGACCAGGTTTCCATCCCGGCCAAAGAGGTATTTGAAGAAATTCCAGCGTGGCAACACGTCAACGGTGAATTCTTCGACCATGTCAACGAACATCGTGTGGGCGTCCGGCCCGCGAAAGGTCTGCTTCGCAGTCAATGGAAACGTGACGCCAAACCTGTCCGTGCAAAAAGCCAGGATCTCGGTCTCCCCAGCCGGTTCCTGGCCACCGAAATCGTTGCTCGGCACTCCGATCACCACCAGCCCGCCTCTGGCGTATTCATGATAGAGGCGTTGCAGTTTTTCGTACTGCGGCGTATAGCCGCATTCTGAAGCCGTGTTTACTATCAGAAGCGGCTGGCCGCGCCAGCGTTCGAGCGGCATGGTGGCGCCTTCGATGGAACTAAATGTGTACTGATAGACGTTCATGGCCTGCGCTGCTGATTCTAACCCAGGACCGTGAACGACGCTGCTGCGCGGCCGCTGGGTTCCGGTACAATTCCCGGCCATGAACGACCGTGCCAGGATTCTCGACGGGCTTGAGTGCAGTGGCGCCATCATCCACTCGGTTCGCCGGGCGATCGAGGCGCACGTCGACTCGGGCGGTCGGCGCCCCGGGCTTGCCGTGGTGCTTGTCGGCCAGGATCCCGCCTCGCGAATTTACGTGCGCGCCAAGAGAAGAGATTGTGACAAGGCCGGCATCAGGGCGCGCGACATCGATCTCCCGGAATCCACACGGCAGCAGCAGTTGCTTGCCCTGATCGACGAACTGAACGGCGATCCGGAAGTCGACGGTGTACTCGTGCAACTGCCGCTGCCCGGTCATGTCCAGGAGAACGCGATCACCAACAGCATTCACTGGAGCAAGGACGTCGACGGCTTTCACGCCTTCAACGTCGGCAAGCTCGCATTGCGCCAACCCGGACTGCGGCCCTGCACCCCCCGCGGCGTAATGAGCTTGCTGGCCTATAACGGCATCAAGGTCCTATCGAAACACGCAGTGGTGGTCGGCGCCTCCAATATCGTCGGCCGGCCGATGACCCTCGAATTGTTGCTGCAGGGCGCCACCGTCACAACCGCCCATCGCTTTACCCGTGACCTGGAGTCGCTGGTGCGTCAGGCTGACATCTTGATCAGCGCCATGGGCAAGCGCGACGTTATTCGTTCGGAATGGATTCCCCGGGGGGCCATCGTGGTTGACGTCGGAATCAACCGTGGCGAGGACGGGAAAATCACCGGCGACATCGACTTCGACAGTGCCGCAGAACGCGCATCGTGGATCACGCCGGTGCCCGGCGGAGTCGGCCCCATGACCCGGGCGACACTGATGCAGAACACCGCCGAAGCGGCCGGACTGGAAATCGAAGTGCCTTCAAAATCCGGCTAGGCGCCGTTGGCTTTTTCGCCAAGTTCTTTTCTGAAAGCCGCGACTTCCTGGTCGGTCAGTCGCTCCATCCGGGTTTTTTCCAGCGGGAGCGCACTCAGCGCCCGGCGCAGGATGTCGGCGATCTTCCACCGCGCATACCAGCGCTCGTCCGCCGGAATACAAAACCATGGGGCCCACGGCCGCGAGGTTTGATTGAACATCTCCAGCACGGCTTCGTCATAGGCGGGACGTAGCCGCGACTCCTCCACATCACCGCTGGAGAACTTCCATCGCTTCTCCGGGTCTTCCAGTCGTTCTATGAAGCGCCGTGCCTGTCGGGACGGCGAGACATCCAGCCAGAACTTCAGGACCAGGGTGTTAGCGCGGGCGAGGTGGAGCTCATGCTCGCGAATGGCGCGATACCTCGCCGGCCAGAGCCGGTCGAGATCCGGCGTGTGACCGGCGTACTGCGTGTCCAGGTACCCTGGATGCACGCGCACGACCAGCACCTCCTCGTAGTAGCTGCGGTTGAATATGCCGATCTGCCCGTCACGGGGCAGCGCCAGCGAGGTTCGCCACAGAAAATCGTGGGCGACTTCACGCGCACTGGGACGCTTGAAGGAGGTGACCGCCAGTCCGGCCGGATTGACGCCCTTGAACACCTCGCGAATGGCGCCGTCCTTGCCGGCAGCGTCGAGCGCCTGAAACACCGCCAGGACACTGAACCGTCCGGATGCATACAAATCGGTTTGCAGGTCACGCAGCGCCCTTCTCGCTTTCCTGGTCCTGTCACGGGCATCGTCCCACGGCTCATCCGGTGTGAACTGGCCGGGCACGGAGCGCAACGCTCCGTCGTAGGGAATGCGGAAAGCGGGATCGGTATCTTCGATGGCCTTCGCAATCGGCGGAGGAATCCAGTCGCTGGCGGCGTTCGCGCTCACTCGCGTTCCATGATGGCCGCCACACCCATGCCGCCGGCGGTGCAAACTGAGATCAGCCCGCGGCCGGACCCGGCCTCCTCGAGGATTTTCCCAAGCGTACCCACGATCCGTGCGCCGGTGGCGGCGAAGGGATGCCCCACTGCAAGGCTGCTGCCTCGAACGTTGAGTTTGCTGCGGTCGATCTCACCCAGCGGCTCGCTCAGCCCGAGGCGGTTCCTGCAGTAATCTTCCGAATCCCAGGCCTTCAGGGTGCACAGGACCTGCGCGGCGAACGCTTCGTGGATTTCGTAAAAATCAAAATCCTGGAGACTCAGCCCGACCCGCCGCAACAACTCGGATACGGCCACGGTTGGCGCCATCAGCAGACCCTCGTCGCCGACGAAGTCGACGGCAGCCGAACGGCCAGCCGTGAGCCAGGCCTGAACCGGCAGATCTCGCTTGCGGGCCCAGTCCTCCGAGGCCAGGAGGACAGCGGCCGCACCGTCGGTCAGCGGCGTACTGTTGCCGGCCGTCAAAGTTGCGTCCGAGCGCCTGGAAAATACGGTTTTCAACCCGCCGAGCGCTTCCATCGTGGTGTCGGGCCGCATGTTGTTGTCGCGGGCCAGTCCATGCCAGTTCTCGACCAGGTCATCGTAAAAGCCTTCATCCCAGGCTTTCGCAGCCTTGTGGTGGCTTTCCATGGCCAGCCGGTCCTGCGCTTCGCGGCTGATATCCCATCGCCGGGCCATGCGCTCGCAGTGCTGGCCCATCGACAGCCCGGTGCGAGGCTCGGCATTGGCCGGAGTCTGCGGCTTCAATTCACCGAAGGAGAAGCCTTTGAAGGCTGCCAGCCGTTGGCCGGCGGAGCGCGCGGAACCTGCCCTGACCAGTCGTTTGGCAAATTTCTCGCTGAACACGATCGGCGCATCTGAAGTGGTGTCGCTACCGGCTGCGATGGCACATTCAATTTGCCCGGTCGCGATCTTGCTCCCGAGGCTCAACGCCGCCTGCAGGCTCGTGCCACAGGCTTGCTGAACCGTGATACCCGGCGTCAGGGGCGACAACGATGTCGACAGGACAGCCTCGCGCGCCAGGTTGAAATCTTTCGAATGCGAGATGACCGCGCCGGCCATG
>JBFHEJ010000267.1:0-3683 GCA_041584255.1 Lysobacterales bacterium | reverse complement strand
CGGCGTACGAAGTTCACCTGGGTTCATGGCGGCGCGTGCCGGAGCAGGACAACCGGCCACTGAGCTACCGCGAGATTGCGCCGCTGCTGGCCGAACATGTCAACGCACTCGGCTTTACGCATGTGGAATTGATGCCGATCACCGAGCATCCCTTCTACGGTTCCTGGGGCTACCAGACCACCGGCTATTTCGCGCCTACGGCGCGTTACGGCACGCCGCAGGATTTCATGTATCTGGTGGATTTCCTGCATCAGGCTGGCATCGGCGTGATTCTGGACTGGGTGCCCTCGCATTTTCCAAGCGATGAACACGGACTGGGTTTTTTTGACGGCACCCATTTGTTCGAGCACGCCGATCCACGGCAGGGGTTTCACCCGGAATGGAACAGCGCGATCTTTAATTACGACCGCAATGAAGTGCGCACATTTCTGATGTCGAGTGCTCTGTTCTGGCTCGAGAAATACCACATCGACGGCCTGCGTGTGGATGCCGTCGCCTCCATGCTGTATCTGGATTACGGACGCAAGCAGGGCGAATGGATTCCAAACCGTCACGGCGGTCGCGAGAATCTCGGCGCCATGGAGTTCCTGCGTAACTTCAACGAGGCCGTATACCGCGACCATCCGGACACCCAGACCATCGCCGAGGAATCAACGGCCTGGCCGATGGTATCCCGGCCCACCTATACCGGCGGTCTTGGTTTCGGCATGAAATGGAACATGGGCTGGATGCACGACACGCTCAAGTACTTCCAGCAGGATCCCATTCACCGACGCCATCACCAGGGCCAGATTTCATTCAGCATCTGGTATGCCTTTACCGAGAATTTTCTTCTTCCGCTGTCTCACGATGAAGTCGTGCACGGCAAGGGCTCGCTGATTGGCAAGATGCCGGGCGACGAATGGCAACAGTTCGCCAATCTGCGCTCACTGTACGGGTATATGTGGGCCCATCCGGGCAAGAAGCTTTTGTTCATGGGCGGTGAGTTCGGACAAAGGCGCGAATGGGCGCACGAAGAAAGCCTGGAATGGCACGTTCTTCAGTACCCGCTGCACGACGGCCTGCAGCGCTGGGTCGGCGACCTGAATCGCTGTTACCGCGAGCATCCGGCGCTCTACGAGCAGGACTTCACCGGCGATGGCTTCGCGTGGGTGGATTCCCAGGACTGGGAGGCGTCGGTGCTCAGTTTCCTGCGCCATGGCAAGCGCCCCGGGGACACCGTCCTGATCGTATGCAATTTCACGCCCCAGCCGCGCCATAACTACCGTGTCGGCGTGCCAGGCGGCGGCTACTGGCAGGAGTTGCTCAACAGCGATGCGGCCATTTACGGCGGCAGTGGCGCGGGCAATCTGGGTGGAGTAGAAGCGGCGCCGGTCGCCACGCAGGGATATTTCCATTCCCTGTTCCTGACGCTGCCACCGCTGAGCGTGCTTTATCTGAAACCTGCCACATCCGCCTGAAGGAGGCCATCACCATGCCGGACATCGGAGCGGCCGACGGAAGACAACGGGTCATCATCGAAGGCGTCACGCCCGAGGTGGATGGCGGGCGCTTCCCGGTCAAGCGCAGCGTCGGCGAGCAGGTTGTGGTCGAAGCGGATATTTTCTGTGACGGTCATGAGGTTTTGCGTTGCCTGTTGCGATACCGCTGCCGCGGTGCCGCCGACTGGCAGGAAACGCCAATGCAGCTGCTCGGCAACGATCGCTGGCGGGCCACCTTCAGCGTCGACGAACTCGGGACATACGAGTACACGCTGGTGGCCTGGGTCGATCACTTTCTGACCTGGCGCCACGACCTGGCACGCCGGGAGGATGAGCAGGACATCGCGCTGGCCTTGCTCAGTGGCGCAGCGCTGCTCGAAGCCGCCGCCGGCCGCGCCTCCGCCGCCGACCGCAAGCGCCTGGGCACCTACGCAAAACGACTACGCGCCACCGGATCCGCGACAGAAGGCCGCGCCCTGGGCGCCGATGCCGACCTGGCTCGCCTGATGGATGTTTACAGCGAACGGCGCCATGCCAGCGAATACGAACGATGCCTGTGCGTCACGGTGGATCCGCAACGGGCGCGCTTCTCGGCCTGGTATGAGCTGTTCCCGCGGTCCGCCGCAGCCACCGACACCGACACCGCGCATGGCACGTTTGCCGATTGCGAGAAGCACCTGCCGGGGATCGCCGCCATGGGCTTTGACGTGCTCTACCTGCCGCCGATTCACCCGATTGGCAGCGCCTTTCGCAAGGGCCCCAACAACGCGCTGGTTGCCGGCGACAACGACCCTGGCAGTCCCTGGGCCATCGGCGCGGCCGATGGCGGCCACAAGGCGATTCACGAACAACTGGGCACGCTGAAGGATTTCCGCCAGCTGGTAAAGAAGGCGCGCGAGCACGGCCTTGAACTGGCCATGGACATCGCTTTCCAGTGCTCGCCCGATCACCCGTACGTGAAGGAACACCCGGACTGGTTTCGCTGGCGTCCGGACGGGACCGTGCAGTACGCGGAGAACCCGCCCAAGAAATACCAGGACATTTATCCGCTCGACTTTGAAACCGAGTCCTGGCGCGAGCTGTGGCTGGAGCTGAAAAGCGTCATCGATTTCTGGCTCAAGCAGGGCGTGCGCATCTTCCGGGTCGACAACCCGCACACCAAGCCGTTCCCGATGTGGGAGTGGCTCATTGGCGAGGTCAAACGCACCCATCCGGAGACGATTTTCCTGGCCGAGGCCTTCACCCGGCCGCGCATCATGCACCGTCTGGCCAAGCTCGGTTTTACCCAGTCCTACACCTATTTCACCTGGCGCAACACCAAGCAGGAACTGACCGAATACCTCACCGAGCTGTCCCAGGACGGATCGCGCGAGTACTTCCGGCCGAACCTGTGGCCCAACACGCCGGACATCCTGCCCGAGTCCCTGCAGTTCGGTGGCCGCCCGGCGTTCTTGCTGCGCGTTGCCCTGGCGGCAACGCTGGGCGCCAATTACGGCATCTACGGCCCGGCGTTCGAGCTCATGGAGCATCAGCCGCGCGAGCCGCGCAGTGAGGAGTACCTCGACTCGGAGAAGTACCAGATACGCCAGTGGGATCTTGATCGGTCGGACAGCCTCAGGCATTACATCGCGCGCCTGAACCGCATCCGGCGCGACAACCCGGCCCTGCAAGGGGACTGGAGCCTGCGTTTTCACCCGATCGACAACGACATGCTGCTGTGCTTCAGCAAGTCGCACCAGGTGGCGCCCGACGAGATCAACACCATCGTTGTTGTCGCCAACCTCGATCCGTACAACCCCCAGTCGGGATGGATCAATTTGCCGCTGACAGAACTGGGCATTGACCCCGACAGCGCCTACCAGGCCCACGACCTGCTGTCGGACGCGCGTTATCTGTGGCAGGGGCCGAGCAATTTTGTCCGCCTTGAGCCTGACGCTTCGCCGGTACACATCCTGCGCCTGCGACGCCGCGTGCGCAGCGAGCGCGATTTCGACTATTTCCTCTGAGAAGGACCATCCGCATGGAACCTGGCACCAGCCTCACCGAAGCCGTCGCGGCCACCGAATGGCGCACTGACCCGCTGTGGTACAAGGACGCGATCATTTACGAGTTGCACGTCAAGGCGTTCTTTGACAGCAACAACGACGGGGTCGGCGATTTCCGGGGCCTGACCGAAAAACTCGACTATCTGCAGGATCTCGG
>JBFHEJ010000266.1:0-3696 GCA_041584255.1 Lysobacterales bacterium | reverse complement strand
ATCACCGAAACCATCCCCGCCGGCCGCCATGACTGGCTTGCCGCCAACTATCCGGACGATCTGCGAATCCACCCCTACCTCGGCAGCTTTTGGCTGAACGTCAATGTCAGGCATCCCGTGCTGGGTCGTTCCGCGAAACTTCGGCGCGCACTGGCTCTTGCCATCGACCGCGATATCCTCACGCGGGTCGTTATTGGCGCCGGGGAGAAACCAGCCTTCGGCCTGGTGCCACCGGGCCTGGACGGCTACGAACCCGCGCGGATGCCAGAGGCGGAAAATACCCAGGAGGCGCGCGAGGCGCTGGCGCGCGAACTGTTCGAGGATTCCGGCGCCGGGTCCTCCGAACCCCTGCGCCTGCAGCTCCGGTACAACACTTCCAGCGTGCACCGCCGAATGGCGGTTGCCGTCGCGGCCATGTGGAAACAGGTGCTTGGTGTCGACACCGAGTTGTTCAATGAAGAGTGGAAAGTGTTCGTCAACAACCGCCGTATCGGGTTGGTGACCGAGGTGTTTCGGGGTGGCTGGATCGCCGATTACGCCGACCCCGCGACATTCCTCGACCTTTTTCGCGGCGGCAGCGAGATGAACTTCACCTTCTTCGATGACCCGGCCTACAACGACCTCTTGACGGCGGCCCAGGGCGCATCCGGGCAGGAGCGCATGGCGATGCTGCGCCGGGCCGAATCCACGCTGTTGCAGGAAATGCCGGTCATACCGCTCTACTATTATGTATCGCGGCACCTGGTGAACCCCACCGTGGTTGGCTTTGTCGACAACGTCAGGGACATTCACCTGTCACGCTATCTGTCGCTGGAGCAACCCTGATGCCTGAACGGGAAATTTGCAGCACGATCCTCAAGGCGGCCTTGCTGGCTACCTCGGGTTTCCTGCTGGCGTCCTGTGGTGGCGAGGACCAAGGGGCGGGCCCGGGGCAAAGCAACCGGCCGGTGCCCGTAGAGGAAGTCCTCATCGACGGGCGCCCTGATCCCGCCGTCCTGGCTGATGAGCAGTTCCTGGTGCGGGGTAACGGCGAAGAGCCCCAGACCCTCGATCCCCACCTTTCCGAAGGCGTGCCTGCCGGCCATATCCTGCGCGACCTGTTCGAAGGGCTGACCACGGAGGCGCCCGACGGACGTATCGTGCCCGGTGCGGCCTCGCGCTGGAACATCTCCCGGGATGGGCTGACCTATACGTTCTACCTGCGGCGTGACGGCGCCTGGTCGAACGGCGACGCGCTGACGGCCGAGGATTTCGTGTACAGCCTGAGGCGCAGTGCCGACCCGGAGACCGCCTCCAACTACGGCAACATGCTTTATCCCATTGCCAATGCCCGCGAGGTGCTGGCTGGCGAGCTGCCCACCAGCGAGCTGGGGGTCGCCAGCCTGGATCGATTCACGCTCCAGATCACGCTCAACGATCCGACGCCCTATTTCCTCAACCTCCTGGCGCATTCCGCCATGTACCCCGTCCACAAAGCCAGCGTGGAGGCGCACGGCAGCCGGTTTTCGCGGCCTGGCAACCTGGTCTCGAACGGCGCTTTCATGCTCAAGGACTGGGTCATTCGCTCACACATCGAACTGGTGAAAAACCCGTACTACCATAGCGAGGAAGCCGTTGTCCTGGACCGCGTGCGGTTCCTGCCTATCGAGGACCAATCGACGGAGCTCAAGACTTTTCGCGCGGGTGAAATCCATTGGACCTACGAGGTGCCGAACAACCAATTCCAGTGGTTGCGGCAGCACTATCCCGACGAACTCGTCGTTTCCCCCTGGCTTGGCTCCTATTTCTTTGGCTTCAATCTGCTGCGCGAGCCGTTCATCGAAAGCCCCCACCTCAGGAAGGCGCTGGTTCTGGCCGTCGACCGGCAGGTCCTGACGGACAAGGTGACGCAGTTCGGAGAGCTGCCATCCTTCAACCTGGTGCCATCCGGGGTGACAGACTATGACCCCGCCATCCCGGAATATGCCGGGTGGACCCAGCAGGAAAGAGAAGAGGAAGCCAGGCGGCTTTACGCGATGGCCGGGTACTCGGAAGAACAGCCCCTGCGCGTGGAAATGCGCTACAACACCAGCGAGAACCACAAGAAGGTGGCGCTGGCCATCGCCTCGATGTGGAAGCAGGTCCTTGGCGTCATCGCCGTCCTTGTCAACGAGGAATGGAAAGTGTTTCTTCAGAACCGCGATCAGAAAGTCATCACGCAGGTGTTTCGGGCGGGCTGGATCGGCGATTACAACGACCCCTACACCTTTCTCTCCATGTTCGAGACCGGGGACGGCCAGAACGACTTTGGGTACAGCAATTCGAGCGTGGATGCCCTTCTCGAGGAAATCTCTCGTGAACGCATCCCGGGCCGGCGCCAGCGCATGATGCAGGAGGCTGAACGACTGATCCTCTCCGACAATCCCATTGTCCCGGTCTACACTTACGTGACCCGCCGCCTAGTGGACCGGCACGTGCGCGGCTGGCAAGACAACGTCATGGACCATCACTACAGCCGCGACATGTACCTGCTGAAGTCACAACCCGCGAAGCGGAGAAGGCCTGCGGCGGAGCCGGACTCTTGATACAGGAAGGCATCGTCAGGCACGGCATCGGCCGGCTGATCAGCCTGGTTCCAACACTGCTGATGCTGATCACGATCGCCTTCTTCCTGATTCGGGTTGCGCCCGGCGGGCCGTTCGATTCCGAAAAACCCCTGCCCCCGGAAATTCGCGCCAACCTGGATGCCAAGTACCACCTGGACGAGCCGCTGGTCCAGCAGTACTTCCGCTACCTCGGACAGATCCTGGTGCTCGATTTCGGACCGAGCTACCAGTACAAGGACTGGACAGTCAATGAACTGATCGCAAGGGGCTTCCCGGTTTCACTGACCATTGGCGGAATCGCGATGGTGCTGGCCTTCGTCCTTGGTACGCTGATCGGGATCACAGCGGCCATCAAGCAAAACTCGTGGGTGGATTACGGCACCATGGGGTTCGCCATGCTGGGCATATCCATCCCGAATTTCGTCGTGGCGCCCGTACTGATCCTGCTTTTCGCGGTTTACATGGACTGGTTACCGGCCGGCGGCTGGGACTGGTCCTTCGCGCGCATGGTCCTGCCGGTCATCACGCTCGCCCTGCCCGTCATCGCCTACATCGCGAGGCTGACGCGCGGCAGCATGATCGAGGTGTTGCACAGCAACTACATCCGTACCGCGCGCTCCAAGGGTTTGCCCTCGCGGCTCATCATCTCGCGGCACGCGCTTAAGCCGGCCTTGCTGCCGGTTATTTCCTACATGGGCCCGGCCACGGCCGGCCTGATTACGGGGTCGGTGATCGTCGAGCGGATTTACGCCATTCCCGGTCTGGGCAGCTATTTCGTCCAGGGCGCGCTCAACCGGGATTACACGCTGGTGATGGGCGTGGTGATCTTCTACGGCGTGATCATTATTCTGCTCAATTTCATCGTGGACATGCTGTACGCCTGGCTCAATCCACGCATTCGCTACGACGAGGCGCGATAGATGCCGGATTTCCGCACAGCCAGCCTGGTGCTCGCCACCGACACCACAGCCGACGATCCGTTCGCCGCCGCGCTGGCGCAGGAGCCCGTCAAGGGCCGCTCGCTGTGGGTCGACGCCTGGCACCGACTGCTGAAAAATCGCGCGGCTGTCACCTCCGGAATCATCATGATCCTGCTGGTGCTGCTGGTGAT
>JBFHEJ010000265.1:0-3720 GCA_041584255.1 Lysobacterales bacterium | reverse complement strand
GCCGCCACGTGGCGGCTGGCCCAGTTGGAATTGACCACGATCGCGGCCAGGACGGACAAAGTACTCGCCAGCAGGGTCAGCACCACCACGAGCGGGATGAACAGTAGCCAGGCGTAAACCTGATACAGCCAGAAAAGAATCTTCTTCATGTCCAAGTGCGGGCTGAAAAAAAGGGCGCCCGGAAAGGGCGCCCTACTCGTTCACTCATTCCTGAGGGCAGTCTATCAGGCTGCCTTCTGAGATTTCTTGCTGTTTTCGATCAGCTTGGAACCGGACTCGATCTGGATCGACCGCGGCTTCATCTCCTCGGGGATTTCCCGCTCGAGCTCGATGTGCAGCAGGCCGTTGTCCAACCGCGCGCCGGTCACCCTGACGAGGTCGGCCAGGTTGAAGCGGCGTTCGAATGACCGGGTGGCAATGCCGCGATACAGGTAGGTTTCTTCGTTTTCCTCCTGCTCGGTGCTGATGTTGCCGGACACGATCAAACGATTCTGCTCGCTGGTGATCTGCAGGTCGTTCTCAGAGAAACCTGCGACCGCCATGGTGATTTCGTACTTGTCCTCGTCGCTGGCCTTGATGTTGTATGGCGGAAAGCCGCCGCCCTGCTCGAGACGTGCGTCGGTATTCAGCATGCGTGCGAGCCGGTCAAAGCCGACAGAGGTGCGAAAAAGGGGTGAAAGGTCAAAAGTAGTCATTACCGTAATCCTCCTTTGAAGCAATTTCGGTAGTTTCAATACTCCCGCCACTGTGGCCGGGAGGGCTAGTGATTCCCGAAGGCAACCACGCTAGGAAATATAGTGATTTTCGAAAAAAATTCAAGGCCTCTGACGGGGCGTTTTCGCGCAGAGTTCAGGGTTGTTCGTAACGGATTCTCAACAGCACATATCGGTGCTTTCCGGCCGGTAATTCAACCTCGACTTCATCGTCCGGCGAGCGCCCAAGCAGCGCGCGCGCCAGCGGCGAATCTATGGAAATGTATCCGCGGCCCGCGTCGGTTTCGTCGGCCCCGACGATTCGATATTCGCGTTCTTCGCCCTGGTCGGTGACCAGCGTGATCCAGGCGCCAAAGAAGACCCTGCTCTGTTCGGGCGGGATACGGTCGATCACCTCGACCTCGTCGAGCCTTTTGGAAAGGTAGCGTACCCGCCGGTCAATTTCCCCGAGCTGTTTTTTGCGGTAAATGTACTCGGCGTTTTCCGAGCGGTCGCCCTCGGCCGCCGCAGCGGAGAGCGCCGGCACCACTTCCTGGCGCCTCAACTTCCACAGTTCCTTGAGTTCCCTGTCCAGCGCCCTGGCGCCCTCAGCCGTAATGTATGGGCTGCTTTTGGGGGGTGGCGGTTTCCAGCGTGGCACGTTTATTCCAACCTCTTGGCGCAGCCGCGGCAGTTCCCAACCAATGTCACCTGTGCCGCCCTGCAGATTCCATTATAGTTTCGCGCTGGCTGGCTGGCAGACAACCAATGCGCCACGGCGTCAACGACACCGTCGTCGCCGTCCCGGCCGTCTGCGAAGCCTTTGACGCCCTCAAAGGCGACGGCATTTAACTACCACCGGAGTAGCGCGTCAAAATCTGGTACAAAGAAAGCCGGATTAGCCTGCGACCCTTTTTAAAGCACAGCCGTCTTACCGTTAATGACCGGTTCCGCCTTCGATATCGAGCTGGACGAAGTGACGCTTGCGCGTGCCAGGCGCGGCGACATGGACGCCTGTGCGCACATTTTCCGGTGTTTTCATCAGGCGGCCTGGGCGGTCGCCATGCGAATCTGCAAGTGCCGTGAAACCGCCCACGAAGTGACCCAGGAAGCCTTTATCACTGCGTTCAGCCGTTTGCGCCAGTTCCGTGGCGAAGCGCCGTTCTGGGGTTGGCTCCGCCGCGTGGTGGTCAACCATGCGATCAGCACCATGCGCAAGTCGCGTTTGCAGGAGGTCGAACTCGAGGATCACCACGCTGTCGATGCGCCACAGCAGGATCGGGTAGGCGACTCGATCGACCTCGAGGCCGCATTGGCGACGCTCGATGATGACGACCGGACCGTGGTCTGGCTCCACGACGTCGAAGGCTACAGCCATGCGGAAATCGGCGAGATGTATGGCCTCACTGAGAGCTTCTCCAAGACCCGGCTGTCACGGGCAAGGGCAAAGTTGCGCGATCTGGTGGCCATGTCGCGCGAGCCGGCGGCCGTCGGCGAGTCCGGGTGAGTGCACGCAATGGGTGCGAGGATACACAGGATGAACACACCACACAGAAATCACGACGAAGCCCGCGATCCGCTGGGTCTCTCCAGCCTGGCCGACCCGGCACCGGAAGCCGGGGGCATGGCGCAGGACTGGCTGGTCGTATCCGACGCTCTCGAAAAGCGGCGGAAGCGACAGCGGGCGTGGTGGGGCGGCCTTGCCGCGGCGGCTTCGGTGGTGCTCGTCATTGCGCTGCTCGCCATTCAACCGACGCGTTCCCCGCCCCCGATCGAGCAGCAGGCCGCGACCACGAGCCGGCCTGAAAGTGCCGTGGCCCAACCTAGCGCTGGGGACAGAAAGCCCAGCACCGCGGACCTGATCGCCATGTCACAGGACATGGAACGCCAGCTTCGGTTCCTCAGTGCCCAGGTGGGCAGCATGCCCTCGGAAGTCGTGGTCTACCAGGTGGAACTGCAGGACCTGATCAGCCAGGTCGACGACGTCCTTAGCATGGCGCCGGATTCTCAGGCCTTGTGGGGCCAGCGGCTGCAACTGCAAATGAGCCTGGTCCGACTTTATCGCGGCCAGTTGCGACGAGATTACGGGCGGGTCGCGTCTCTTTGACAGAGCCGACTCTCTCAGGAGCGAATACTGCAATGAACACACTGGAATCCAACATCTTCAGAATCCTGGCCGGAATCGTCTTGGCAGCGACGCTGTTCTTGTCCGTCGTTCATGCGGACGGACATGAAGTCAACGCTGACAAGCAACGCGAGGTGGCCGAAGAAGCATACCGAATGAAGCGCGCGGCCGGGCTGGCTGCTATTGAACAATTGCGCCTGCAAGCGAAACGCGCCGCCGAGCAGGCGCGCGCCACGGCCGAAGCGCTGCGTGCGGAAACCGAGCGCCTGCGCGCGGAGGAAGAGCAGGCCGCACGCGAGCTCGGGCACATCCCCAGGGAGCGGGCAGCAGAAATCGAACAGGCCCGCCGCGAACTGAGCCATACGCATCGCGAGCTGCAGAGGGCATCGCGGGACGTTGCCAAGGCCCACCGCGACCTCGCCATGGCTGAAGACCAGCGCCTGCGCGCCCGCCTGGTCAATCTCGGCGATCGCCCGATGATGGGCGTCATCCTCGGCCCACGAACCGCCGATGGCATCAAAATCATCGGCTTGTCGCCTGACGGGCCGGCCGAGCGCGCGGGCCTCAAGACCGGCGATATCCTCACCTCCCTGCGCGGCCAAAGCCTGGTCGGCGAAGGCCCGGCGGCCGAGGCCGTTTACGAGGTGCTTAACGATGTCGCTGAAGGCGAGGAAATCCGCGTCGAGGTCCTGCGCAACGGCAAACCACTGGATTTCATGCTCAAGCCGGAACGGCGCGAGCCCGCCAGTTGGGCTTCCTACATCCGCCTGCCGGAACCACCGGCGGTGGTGGCCGACGTGCCCGACGCGGCCGACTTCCCGCCGCCGCATATCGTGGTCGAGCAAATCATGATCCCCCCCATCGATGCCGCGGAACTGGCGGCCCGGGCCGAGGCCATGGCCG
>JBFHEJ010000264.1:0-3746 GCA_041584255.1 Lysobacterales bacterium | reverse complement strand
CGGAAAGTCGCTGCGGGAAGCCGGCTTCGCTTGTTCATCAGGCCTACCAACATGGTCGATAACCAGCGCAACTATAACTCCGGTGGGGTGGTGGCCGAGGAGACGGCGGCCGATGCACGTATTGCAACGGTCAGGCTCCATATGGGGCCGGAAATGCCGAGCCGGCTGATTCTGCCCGTCGCGTCCGGAGAGTCCGAGTGAGCGTGGACAGTTCGAACATCCTGCAGACCATCGCTGAGATCAGCATTGCCTTCGCCGGGTTCAGCGGCCTGATCGTGGCTTTGCGCAAACGGCCCGGTCCTCTGACCAGGGTGCAGAAATTTCGCCTCCAGGTTCTGCTCGCTCTTGCATTCGGTGCCCTGTTCCTATCGTTCATGCCCGATGCAATTTGGACTCTGAGCGGCGACGAGCGTGGTCCAGAGTATCTGCCAAACATTGTTCTTTTGGGTTATTCGCTCATATTCGTGGGCTGGTGGACGGCCAGTTCTCGGACTGCAGCCCGGGCCGCACCGGAGATCTTCAATTGGTTTGCCTTCGCCAGGATGACTGCCGGGCATGCTGTCGTGATTGGGCTCCAGTCGTGGGTGTTGCTGGCGGGCCGCGTTGATTATGCGTCGGGTGTATTCCTGGTCGGGTTGATCTGGTACCTGCTTCACGCGGCGCAACAGTTTTGTCGGATGCTTTTCGTTCAGGTCGCAGAGGATTAGTCCATGGATGGTCGCAGTCTCGATTCGATTCGTCATTTCATCAATCTGACCGATTTGCCGGCGGGCACCCTGCAGGCGATCCTGGCCAATGCCCACGAACTCAAGCGGCGCAAGTTCGCGCCGCCACAGGTGCTGTCCGGCCTGTCGCTGGCAATGGTGTTCGACAAGCGATCCACCCGCACGCGCATGAGTTTCGAGGTGGCGATGAAGCAGCTCGGCGGCCACACCATTGTCATGAACATGGACGAGATGCAGCTCGGCGGGGCCGAGAGCGTCGAAAGCACGGCCGCGGTGCTGTCACGTTATGTCGACGCCATCATGATTCGCATGAGCGACCATGCGCTGATGGAGGAGTTGGCACAGCACACCACGATTCCGGTCATCAATGGCATGACCAACCGCTCGCATCCCTGTCAAATCATGGCCGACCTGCTCACCATCGAGGAAAAACTGGGCACCGTAGCGGGCCTGAAAGTGGTGTGGTTTGGCGACAGCAACAACGTTTCCCATACCTTCATCGAAGCCGCGCCGATATTCGGCTTCGAACTCGTCTTGGCCTGCCCCGACGCTATCCACGGCAAGATCCCTGATGGCGCCTGCGTCATCGCCGATCCAATGGAAGCAGCCGAAGGCGCCGACGTCATCGTCACCGATACCTGGGTTTCGATGGGGCAGGAGGGGAAATCGCTGGACATGTTCTGGCCCTACCAGGTCAACGAGAAAATCATGCGGCGCGCCAATCCCAACGCGATTTTCATGCATTGCCTGCCGATGCATGAATGGGAGGAAGTGACCGAGGAGGTTGCAAGATCTCCGGCCAGCGTAATATTCGATGAGGCCGAGAACCGTTTACATGCCCAGAAAGCCATACTGGCCTGGTGCCTCGAAACCTCCGGTGTCAGCCCGCGCCAGGGCGGTTTTGATTTTTCAACTGCCGGTGTGCCTGGGTGAGCGAGACTTCGCGACAGTGCATGCCCTGTATTGCCTGTTGCCAGGGCTGGTTGACCGGCGAGGTGCTGGGTCATGACGTGCGCCCGGGCCATCCCTGTCCCCATGTCTCAGCTAACGGTTGCGGAGTTTATGAGCGGCGGCCCGAAGTGCCCTGCAGGAGATTTATCTGCTCCTGGCTGGTCGAGGACAGTCCGCTGCCCGACTGGATGCGACCTGACCTGAGCGGTGTCATCGTGCTGTTGTCCCAGCCGTGGGAGGGGGAAAGAATAATCTCGGCTGTGCCGGTGGGAAAGGCTGTCCCGAACCGGGCGCTCAACTGGCTCAAGGAGTACGCACAGGAACATGCACGTCCGCTGATTTTCTACGAACGCACCGTCGACGCGGAAGGCCTGTACACCGGGTTGAAGCGTTTTGGATTCGGCCCGCCGGCTTTCCGCGAAAAAGTGGCGAGTTTTGGAACGGAGGCGGAACAGACCGCTGTTCCGATGAAGTCGGAATGAACTGTTCTGACGCCGGTGCCGTGGCAGTTGAAACCTGACGGGTTGTTGAAATGACTTCAGTGCTCTACCGCGTACCCAGGATGTCCTACCCGATGGCCGTTAGCGCCGAGGGGCTGTATATCCGGGACGATTCCGGAAAACACTATCTCGACATGAGCGGCGGGGCCGCCGTCAGCGCGCTCGGCCACGCGCACCCGGACGTCCTCGAGGCGATCCGTTCCCAACTGTCCGCGCTGGACTTTGCTCATACGTCATTCTTCACCAACAGGCCCCAGGAACAACTTGCAAACCGGCTCGCGCAGCGGTTTGGCGATCCGGGCTCGCGGGTGTATTTCACGTCAGGCGGTTCGGAGGCGAACGAAACCGCGCTGAAGCTCTGCTGGCAATTCTGGGCGGCCCGCGGACAGGCCGAGAAGAAAGTCATCGTCAGTCGCGAACACAGCTACCACGGCAACACCTTCGGCGCGCTGTCGGTCAGTGGCAACGCGGCCCGAAGGAAAGCATCGGCGGCTCCTTTACTGGATTGGCCGCGCATCTCACCGTGTTATGCCCTCCGAGGCAAGGGCACGGAAGAGTGTGCGGAAGACTACGTCCAGCGCATCACGGCGGAACTGGAATCTGCGATCAATCAAGTGGGTGCTGAACGGGTCGCCGCGTTCATTTGCGAGCCTATCGTGGGCGCTTCACTGGGGGCAGTTGCTGCTGAGCCGGGTTATCTGAAACGAATCCGGGAAATTTGCGATCGTTACGACGTGCTGTGGATCGCCGACGAAGTCATGTGCGGCAGCGGGCGCACTGGTCCATATTTCGCATTCGAGCGGGATGGCGCGTGGCCCGACATCGTCACGCTGGCCAAGGGCATTGGCGCCGGTTACCTGCCGCTCGCGGCGACGATTTTGTCCGGCAGAGTTGCGCAGATCTTTGACGGGACCGCGTTTGTCCACGGGCACACTTATATCGGCCACCCCGTGACCTGTGCTGCCGGAGTGGCGGTTCAGGACGTCATCGACCGCGACAACCTTCTGGAGCGAACCACAAGCATTGGCGCGGAGTTCGGCGCCATGTTGCACGAGCGTTTCGGCACGCATCGCAATGTTTACGACATCCGCGGCAGGGGGCTGTTTTGGGCCATTGAATTTGCAGCGGAACGGGAACGCGGCGAGGGCTTCAGGGATCGACCAGGGCTGCCACAGGAAATGCTGGAAAGTGCGCTAAAGGCTGGGTTGATCGTCTATCCCGGCAGCATCCAGGTGGATGGCGCCTGTGTGCCGCACCTGCTGTTGGCGCCGCCGATGATCGTCGAAAACAGCCACATGCAGGAATGTGTGGACAAGCTCAGGCAGCTGGTCGATGACGTCTTCGGAGCCTGAAGCGACACGCGAACCCGCCAACCCCCTGGTGGTGATCGCCGCGCCCAATGGCGCCCGGCTGGGCAAGTCAGATCACTCCGAAGTGCCGCTTTCAACAGATGAAATTGCAGACTGCGCGCTGCGCCTTGCGCAATGCGGTGTGGCGGTCCTGCACCTGCACGTGCGCGACGACGACGGCGCACACACCCTGGATGCCGGTCGCTATCGCGAAGCCATGG
>JBFHEJ010000263.1:0-3761 GCA_041584255.1 Lysobacterales bacterium | reverse complement strand
GTGCTGCGCAATAACAGCGTGTGCCCGCTGACAATCGACGACATCTCTGCGGCCGATGATGACTACGCCGTAATTGCCCCCACGCAATTCCCGATCCTGCTGCCTGGTGGTGAGGAGACGCTGGAGGTCACGGTGAGGTTCACCCCGGTCGACGATCCCGACCCGTTCCTGCCCAACGAAGTTCTAGGCCTGTTAACAGTGGTCAGCGACGATCCGGACGCGGCTGGTACGGCTGGCCTTTGCGGCGAGAGCGCAGCAGGAAGCGGGATTCGTCTGCTGGTGACGGATGTCACGTCAGGCATTCCGGAGATCATCGATCCTGTTGAACGCATTGTTGTCAAGACCAAGGGCAGGAATACGCCCAGCCCGATCAACCTCAGGTACGACGACAAGGCGCTTGAACCTGTGGCTTCGGTGTGTGGCAATGACATCGACTATCACCTGAACCTGGAGAATCTGCCTGCTTCACCATCAACCAGTGGCAGCAACCAGTCCCGGTACCAGGTAGAAGTGAAGGAGGGTAACCTGCAAGACACCACCACCTTCAGGTTGGGACAATGTGAATTGCGGGACTTCCAGATGCAGTTGCTTGATACCGGCGGAGGCGGCGATTCATGCCCACTGCTGCCCAAGGGTGCATCTTGCGAGTTCGATCACGAATGTTGCTCGAACAAGTGCAGGGGACCTTCTGGGAACAAGACCTGCAAATAGGCTGATTCAGCAAGGCATTTGGCGGGGGCTCAGGCCCCCGCTTTCTTTTTGAGACCAGCGATTCTCGGGCTCGCCAAGCCGAAATTCCGGGGGCCAGGGGTGTTGTCTGGGCCAGGGCGATTCAATATACTTGCGCCCCTTCTCAGTGCCGGATTAGCTCAGCTGGTAGAGCGGCGCATTCGTAATGCGTAGGTCAGGTGTTCGAGTCACCTATCCGGCACCACTCCCTTTTCAGCACATCCGGCCCCCTTGCAAAATCGAGGGCCCTCAGGGCGATGGCGGCGGATCCTCGAAGCCGCTGCTGAACTCCAGCAAGGGCGGCGTGCTCAAGTCGATGATGCGGTAAACGGTGCCCGACTGCTGCGCCAGGTACAACTCGCCGTTAACATCCTGGCCGAACGACGTGTAACCAAAGGCCTGCAGATTGGTATGCGTGGTGGCGGTGTAGCCACCCATGCCGTTCGGCTCGAGGTCCCAGAAGCGGCCGGAGCAGTAGTCCGTCAGCAGGTAACGGCCCTGCATATTGGGGTACAGGCCACCGCGGTAGACATAGCCGCCCACGACGGTGCAATGCCCGCCCGGGCTCTGGTTGTAGGCGAACACCGGGAAGGTGTAGTTGCCAATGGGGCCGCAACCGGCAAGGTTGAACGGATCGTTGCCCTCGTAACACCGCCAGCCGTAGTTTTCGCCACCCGCGGATGCGGCCGGCTGCCGGTTCACTTCCTCGACTGCATCCTGTCCGACATCGCCGATCCACAAGTCTCCGGTATCGCGGTCGAAAGTGGACTGCCAGGGATTACGCAGGCCGATGGCCCAGATTTCGTCGCACACGCCACCGGCGCCGTCGATCAACGGGTTGCTGTTGGGCACGGTGTAATCTCCGCTGCCGATGCCGACACAGTCCGGCGTCACCCCTGGGCCCGAATCGACGTCGATGCGCACGACTTTGCCGAGCAGCAGGGCCGTGTTTTGCGCATTGTTCGAGGTGTCGCCGCCGCCGCCCCCGTCGCCCATTGGAATGTACAGGTAGCCGTCCGGCCCGAAGTTGATCTTGCCGGCGTTGTGATTGGACTGCGGCTGGGTGATGGTCAGCAGGATATTCTCACTGTTGGGATCGGCCACGTCCGGATCCCCCGTCACTGAAAAACGGGAAATGCGTGTGCGCCGCGTGCCCATCGTGGTGTTGGTGTATTGCAGGTAGAAAAATCCGTTCGCTGCGTATTGCGGATGAAAGGCAATACCCAGCAAACCCTCTTCGTTACTGGACGAATCGACGCGCGACGTGATGTTGAGGAATGGTGTCGGCTCGACCGCGCCCGTGCTGCGAATGATGCGGATCACCCCCTCCTGGTCGAGCGCGAACAGGCGGTCGTCGCCCGCATTGACGATGCCGATGAGCTCGTTGAGTCCCGTGGCGAACTGCACGAGGTCCAGTTGCAGCGTTACGCCGCTGGGAGTTTCGGTCCTGATCCCGGCGCTGCCGGTTGTGCCGTGCACGGAATCGACCCCGGGCGCCTGGGCAATCGTTATGGCCGGGTAGAGCAACAGGGGAAGCAGTCGTCGCATGGAGGCACTCCGTTGCAGTTTGCGATGATTCAGCGTTGCGCTGACGAAGCCGTGATGGGCGTTCGGCACGCATTTTAGCAAACTCGCGCTTCAGCCTTGCATCGGCAAGCGATATTCGGGCGGGCCATGGATCCCGGCACACATGGCAATTGCACAGTTTCCTGCCACGCTGGCGGTAAAATGCCCGCATGAATGCTTCGTCATCACGAAAGACCGCCGCCATCCTCGCCATTGGCGATGAATTGCTGTCCGGCCGCACCCGCGACGCCAACATCCAGTACCTGGCGCAGTGGCTGACCGAACGCGGCGTCGCCTTGCTCGAGGCGCGCATTGTCGGCGATGAGATCGAGACCATTGCCGATGCGCTCAATGATCTGCGCTCGCGCCACGACTATATCTTTACCAGCGGCGGCATCGGGCCGACCCACGACGACATCACCGCGGACGCCATCGCCGCCGCCTTCGGAGTCGCGGTGATCGAGCACCCCGAGGCGCTCGCCCTGATCGGGGCATGGTACGAACAGCGCGGCGAAACGATGACGGACGCCCGTCGGCGCATGGCGCGCGCGCCCGAAGGCGCTCAACTGATCAACAACGCGGTGTCCGGCGCGCCCGGCGTGCGCATCGAAAACGTCTTCGTGCTCGCCGGCGTGCCGAGGATCTTCCAGGGCATGCTCAATGCCCTTGACGCCGTGATCGAGCGCGGTGCGGTGCTGCACTCGCGCGCCGTGACCGCGCCGGGCATGCAGGAGTCCTTGCTGGCAGAGGCGCTGGCGGATATCCAGGCAAACCATGGCGGCGTGGCCTTCGGCAGCTACCCGATCGGTGGCGACATCAGGGGCGTCAACGTGGTGGCTCGCTCCGAGGACGCGGCGCTGGCCGAAGCCGGCATCGAAGCGGTGTGCCAGGCCATCCGTGCGCTCGGTTATGAGCCGCGGTTGGATGGCTGACAGCGCCTGCCCGTGTCAGAAATAGCGTTGGAAACGAAAATCGGGGATCAGAGCACGCTCTGACCCCCGTCCTTTATCAGCAAAACTCCGGCAGGGTGCCGTGTTATTGTCCGCCGCTCGCGCTGGCCGTCTGCAGGGCCTCCGCCACGCCCGGCACGAACTCGCTGCCGTGCACCAGCTGGATGCTGGAGTTTTCGAAGTCATCGCCGATGGGCTCGGAACGCCCGCCCAGGCACTCGGCCAGGAAGACATCGGTGACCGCGAAGAACGACAGGTTATTCTCGGGCTTCTGGAAGCCGTGGCCCTCGTCCGGATACAGCACGTAGGTCACCGGGATGTCGTTGGCCTGCATGGCCTCGACGATCTGGTCGGATTCTGCCTGCTTGACCCGCGGATCGTTGGCGCCCTGGCCGATCAACAGCGGCTTGCTGATCTTATCGGCGTGGGTGAGGGGTGAGCGCTCCTTGAGCAGTGACTGCCCGGCTTCAGTGTTGAGGTCGCCTATGGCGCGCGCGAACACGGCCCGGAAGCCCT
>JBFHEJ010000262.1:0-3767 GCA_041584255.1 Lysobacterales bacterium | reverse complement strand
GAGAAGGTGATCGGCTTCATCGCGGTCTTGCTTGGTGCCGGCAATGCGGTCGGCGGCTATGTCGTCACCGAGCGCATGCTCGAGATGTTCAAATCCAGCCGGGAGGAACGCTGATGGAAGGTCTGCTGCCCGGCGGCCTGGCCCATTGGCTGATCCAGGCGAGTTATTTCCTGGCTGCCATACTTTTTATCTGGGGCCTGAAAAAGATGAGCCACCCGCGCACCGCGCGCGGCGGCGTGGTCTGGGCCGGAATCGGCATGGTGGTGGCCACGGTGATCACCTTCCTCGAGCCCGGCATGCACAATTACCTGTTGATGACTACAGCCATCTTCGTCGGCGGGATACTGGCGTGGTGGACCGGCAAGCGCGTGGCGATGACCGACATGCCGCAGATGATTGCGCTCTACAACGGCATGGGCGGTGGCTCCGCGGCGGCCATCGCGGCGGTGGAACTTCTTCGCGTGCACACAGGCGCGGGCCTTACCCATGATGCCTTCGCCGCACGGGAACTCGCCGTTCTTGGGGCCCTGATCGGCACGATCGCATTTTCCGGCTCCCTGATCGCCTTCGCCAAACTTCAGGGCTGGATGCGCAAGGTGTATCGCTTTGGCGGCCAGCAAGCGCTCAACGGCATGCTGTTCGTGGCCCTGCTGGTGCTCGGTTTCATGCTCGCCCGGATGGAGTTCCCGACCGGCGCCCTCTACGCATTCTTTGCACTGGCGCTGCTGATCGGCGTCCTGATGACGGTGCCGATCGGCGGTGCCGACATGCCTGTCGTAATCTCGCTGTACAACGCGCTCACCGGCCTGGCCGTTGGGCTCGAAGGCTTTGTGCTGCAGAACCCGGCCATGATGGTCGCCGGCATCGTGGTCGGATCCGCCGGTTCTTTGCTTACGCAATTGATGGCCAGGGCCATGAACCGGCCACTGACCAACGTCTTGTTCGCCGGATTTGGCACCGGTGACGATGGCGAAAGCGCGCTGGAAGTCAGCGGCAGCATGAGGGCCATCGACGCGCCAGACGCCGCCATTACCCTGGCTTACGCGGAAAAAGTCATCATCGTGCCCGGCTACGGCATGGCGGTCGCCCAGGCGCAGCACAAGATCTGGGAACTGACCCAGGAACTGATGGACAAGGGCGTCAAGGTCAGTTTCGCGATTCACCCTGTGGCAGGAAGAATGCCTGGCCACATGAACGTCCTGCTGGCGGAAGCCGGTGTCCCCTACGACCTGATTTATGACCTGGAAGACATCAACGGCCAGTTTGCCAACACCGACGTGGCGCTGGTCATTGGCGCCAACGACGTCGTCAACCCGGCGGCGCGCAAGGATACGTCGAGCCCGATCTACGGGATGCCCATTCTCAATGCCGACAAGTCACGCAACGTGTTCGTCGTCAAACGGGGCCAGGGAACCGGGTTTTCCGGCATCGAAAACCTGCTGTTCTTCGAGGACAACACCCGCATGTGCTACGGCGACGCCCAGGAAGTCGCACAGAAATTGATCACCGGCGTCAAGGCCTCGTAAGCAGACCTGCGGTAAACCTTTTGTCGCGCCCTGTTGTCTATACTGTTGTAGTGTGGTATAACACCTTCACACATGGCGATAGTTGCCGATCAACCCAAAAGGTTTGCGAATATGAACACCAGACGAACCCTTAAGCTAACCGCTGCCACGGCAGCTCTCTCGCTTGGGCTGGCCTCTTGTGGCCAGGGCGGCCATCCGGAAACAGGCAGTAATGCGCTGCTCGCCTACGTTCCTGAAGACACCCCCTATCTTGCCGGCAACATCGAACCGGTTCCGGAAGACGTCATCGAGGCGGCGTTCCGACGCGCCGGGCCGGTGCTCGACCTGATGCAGGAAATGCTGGACGACTCCAGCATCCGGCTTTCCGGTTCCGCCGCGGAAGACAATCCCGAATTGGCACTCATCGGCGCCCTGATGGGCGAACTGGACGGCAAGCTCAGTCGCCAGGGCCTGGAGTCACTCGGTTTCAAGATTGACGGCCACCAGGTCTTTTACGGAATGGACGCTTTTCCGGTCATCAGGCTTTCATTGAGCAGCGCCCAGGCGCTGCGCGAGACGGTCGGGAGGATCCAGCAGTCGTCCGGTATCGACTTTCCCGCACAGCAGCACCAGGGGCAGCCATATTGGAAGATCGGCGGCAACCACGGGCGTCGCGACGATGTCCCGGTGTTTCTGTACGCGGCAATTATCGAGAATTCAGGGCAGGCGCATCTTGCGATTGCTCTCTTCCCACAGAACGCGGAAGCGTCCCTGCTGCCGGCGTTTCTTGGCCAGCAAATGCCTGCGAAGAGCCCTGCCGCTGCGCAGTTGGCCGAACTCAATCGGACCTACGGCTATAGCGGACACGGCAGCGGTTACGTCGACTTTCAACGACTTTTCGATCAGCTGGCTGACCCCGCTTCACCGTTAAACACGGCGCTGCGCGAGGCGGGGCATGACGCCAGCCAGCAATTCGGCGAGGTCTGTCGCCGGGAAATCGGAGCATGGATCGACCGTGTGCCCCGCATGGTGTTTGGGACGACGGAGTTGACTCCCATGGTCATGGGGGCGCAATACCGAGTTGAACTCGCTGACGACCTGGCTTCGGACCTTGCCGCCCTGGTGGCGGAAGTGCCTGCGGTGCCCGCGGAGACGGACAGGTTGTTGGAGTTTGCTTTCGGCATCCGTGTCGGTGCAGCCCGGGATTTCATGATCCGCAAGGCGACCGAACTGAGCCACAAAAGTTATGCCTGCGGGCACCTCCAGGACATCAATCGCAGAGCCTCGGAAGCACTGGTCAAGCTGAACACGCCAATGCCTCCTTTGATCAACAATTTCCTGGGTTTCCGCGCCAGCATCGACGAAATGCCCCAGGACCAATCCGATCTCAGCACCGTCAGGGGCACCATGGCCCTGCACGTGACACAACCCGAGATGTTTGTCGGCATGGCGCAGATGTTCCTGCCACAACTTGGCGAGTTCCAGCTGGCCAAGGGTGATCCGCCGGTCCGCCTGCCGCAGGACCTGATGCCTGTGCCGGGTGTTGTGGCGTACGCCGCCATGTCCGACGGCGCACTGGGCATTGCGCTGGGTGAGGGAGAGGATGCGCGTCTCGGGCAGTTTCTCGATGTCCAGTCAAAGGGCGATGGCAGCTTCCTCTCGGTCAATTACGACATGGCCACCTACATGGGAAGATTCGGAGCGCTGTCAGACGGGTTCAGCGAGAAGGCGCTCAATGACTACTCCGGCAGGACGGACGAGCACGGCCGAGAGACGGAAGAAGCTCAGGTCACGCGCGCTCGCGACCTGACCGAAGCCTTTCAGGATGCGTTCAAGGGCACCGTCGGCCGCAGCCACATGTCCCTGCGCTTTGACGCGGACGGCTTTGCCATCGACAACACCATGCGGTTCAGTGATTAACTGGTTGCCTGACGGGGTTGTGATTTTTTGGCTTCCCTGCTCCGCCGCCTGGCGTCGGCGAAGGTGGCTTCGCAAAAAAATCACCCCCACAAACTCAACTGCACTCTGGATTCAGTCTGTTTACGGGCGTTGAGAGAATCTGACCGCTGAAAGTGTTTTTGAGTTCGTGGACGTCGTGAGCGAGTGAAAGCGCCTTCACCGCGAAGCGGTGGAGCAGCTAAACGAGCTTGCGACATTGCGCCCCAGCGAACACGCCGCCCCAGAGTGCGCTTGAGTTCGTGGACGTCGTGAGCGAGTGAAAGCGCCTTCACCGCGAAGCGGTGGAGCAGCTAAACGAGCTTG
>JBFHEJ010000261.1:0-3774 GCA_041584255.1 Lysobacterales bacterium | reverse complement strand
GGATGTTCATCTCGTTTTGGTCGGGCCGCGCACGGTTAAACAGGCGACGCAGCCGCATCATCAGTTTTTTCGGTTGCCTGGGATTGAGGAATTCAATGTCCAGCAGGGTCTGCTCGAGGTGTTCGAACAGCATCTCCATTTGCGCGCCATCAACTGGTTCCCAGTCTGCCGGGGGCAGCGCAACGCCGATCTCGCCGCCCGCGGCCTTAATCGCCGCCAGCCGCAGTTCATAAGCCATGATCTGCACCGCCTGGGCAATATTGAGCGAGCCGTACTCGGGGTTGGTCGGGATGTTGACCAGGAAATTGCAGCGTTGCATTTCCTCGTTGGTCAGCCCGTGGCGCTCTCGCCCGAACACCACGGCAATGCCATGACTGGCGGATTCGGCCACTGCCTGTGCCGCCGCCGCGCGCGCATCGAGAAAGGGCATCGGCAGGCTGCGCAGCCGGGCGCTGGTGCCGAGCACCAGGCCACAGCCTTCCAGGGCAGGTTCCAGGCTGTCGTGGACAGTTGCATGCTGCAGGATATCGTCAGCGCCGGAAGCCCTGGCCGTGGCGTCGGCGTTCGGAAAAATCTTGGGTGAAACCAGGTGAAGCGCGCGCAGGCCCATCACTTTCATGGCCCGTGCCGTGGCCCCGATGTTGCCCGGGTGTGTCGTATTGATCAGGATCACGCGGACAGGCCCCAGGCGCGCGTCAATCGATTCCGAGAGGTCGCGCTCGCTTGCCCGGTTACGGCGCGGGCCGCTTCTGCTATCCTGTGCCGCTTTCTCGCTCATTAAAATCGCCAGGCATTCATCGCCAAGAATTCATTCATGTCCCAACCTGCATTAAATATTGCTGTTTCGGCCGCGCACTCCGCCGGCGAACTGATGCGCCGCCAGTTTGGCCAGGCCGGATCGGTCCCTGTCGCGAGAAAAGCCCGTCACGACTATGTCAGCGAGGTCGACCGCGCCTGCGAGGCCGCAATTGTAAGGCAAATATCAAAGTTCTACCCCGACCACGCCTTTCTCGCCGAAGAGGGCGGAGCGCACGGGGACGGGGACACCGTTTGGGTGATCGATCCGCTCGACGGAACCAGCAACTACCTGCATGGCGTACCGCATTTTGCGGTCTCGATCGCCCAACGCGTGAAGGGGCGCACAGAATGCGCGGTGGTCTACGACCCGATGCGCGACGAGACCTTCACCGCCGTGCGTGGTCGCGGCGCGTTCCTCAACCAGCAGCGCATCCGCGTTTCGCAACGCGGGGACCTTGAAACCGCCATTCTGGCGACTGCCTTTCCGTTTCGGCAACGCGACAAGATGGCGCGCTTCGCCAGGCTCTTTCAGGCCATCTATGAGAAGTCCGAGGACTTCCGCCGCCTGGGCACCGCCAGCCTGGATCTTGCTTACGTGGCATGTGGCCGGCTCGACGGTTATTACGAAATCGGGCTTAAGGCCTGGGACGTGGCGGCCGGCACCTTGCTGGTGCGCGAAGCGGGCGGCGTGGTACTCGATTTCACCGGCAAGGACGCTGTCGAGGAGGCCGGCAGCATCGTCGCCGCGCCGTACAAGATCATGACGCCATTGCAGCGGATTATTGCATCAAGGTGGAAGTAGCCTGCAGGAGCGCCCTAGGCCGCGAGGTGGGTTCCGGACAGCGCTGCGGCTTCCCCTGCGCTCTTGCGGGATGACCCCTCATGCAGGAGCAGGCTTCAGCTCGCGAATCCTGACTTTTCGCGACCTGAAGGGCGCTCCTAAAGCTGATCCGAGACCACCTGCTCGCAGCGCCGCTGCGTGGCTTCGATTCCGTCCAGTACCGACAGGATTTCCCTTTCGTTCTTGCGCCATTTTTCCGCGTCGGGCGGCGTTTGTGTGAACCGCGACAGCGGCAGTTGTTTCGACAACCTGCCTGCCAATCGGTCGTCGACAGAGACGCCGGCAAATGCGCAGATGCGGCGGACGGTTTGTGGGGCGTCGTCCACCAGCGCCTGGTAATCACATACCGTCCAGCGCGCCGGCGGCAGCTTTTCCAGGTCATCCAGGATCATGCGGTTGGCCGTCTCCCACTGAAATGCGCACACCTTCTCGAGCGGCTCGGCGTTGAGCTCTTCCCAGCCAGGCGGCAGCAGCAAGGACCACGGCAGCCCATACCAGCCTGGCAGCCGCGGATAGGTTACCCATTTCGGGGACCGCCAGGCCTCCATCATGCTGGAGATGTTCCCGCGCGGCTCGCGGTACAGGAAGATGTACAAGGCCCCGGGAAACACGACGTCGAGGAAGGGCTGTCGCAGGGCGTTCTTGGGTGTTTTTTCCAGGAACCGGAGACTCGGAATATCGGCGTGATCGACAAATTTGCGCCCGTCCCGGTCCCGCAGTTGCCGGGCAAAACGCCGGCGCAGCAGATCGACGATCTCAGGGGTGGCATGCCGCTTCGTCAGGCGGTTGGAGCGTATTCGCCCGGCCACCGCGTGCAGCTGCTTGAGGCCCTCGATGAACTGGTGGCTTTCCCGGCCGACAGTCCAGAATTCAGGCGCCTCAGCCAGTGTCTCGAACAGCAGCGTGCTGCCGGATCGCGGCGCAGCCAGTACGATGACCGGCCGATCGAACAAATTGTCGAAGTCAGGGAGCATCGGGTTCTCCCCGGTGCATCACGCACCCGTTATGGCATCGAGTCGAGCTCGGCGCCCTCCTTCTCGATCTGCAGCAGGTCGTACTTGCTGACCCCAAGCTGCAACAGCGCCGCGCTGGCGACATAGATCGAAGAGTAGGTACCCACGATGATGCCGACAATCAGGGTGAAGGCGAAGGCATGGATGATCTCGCCGCCAAAGATAAACAACGCCAGGAGAACCAGCAACGTCGTCACGCCCGTCATGATTGTTCTGGCCAGGGTTTCGTTGAGCGAGCGGTTGATCACTTCGATGGGCGCGCTCTTGATCATGCGCGGGAAGTTCTCCCGGATGCGGTCGAATACCACGATGGTGTCATTCAGCGAATAACCGATCACGGCCAGCAGTGCCGCCACCACGGTCAGGTCGAACTCCACCTGCAGTGCGGAAATAATGCCCATGGTGATGACGACGTCATGGATCAGCGCGGCGACGGCGCCGGCGGAGAAGCGCCACTGGAAGCGCATCATCACGTACAGGAAAATTCCAATCAGGGCGTACACCACTGCCAGAATACCCTGCTCGGCTAGCTCCTCACCGACCTGCGGGCCGACGAATTCCACCCGGCGCATCTCGATATCGCCTTCCACGCCCTGCTGTAGCGCGCCGAGCACGATGGTGGAGATTTCCGCCGTGCTTTCCTCTTCGCTGCGCGGTGGGATGCGAACCACGATATCGGTGGCCGCACCGAAGGTCTGCACCACGGCGTCGTCGAGCCCGGCGTCACCCAGGTTGGCACGCACCTGCTCGATATTGGCCGCATCCGGGAAGCTGACCTCGATCAGCGTGCCGCCGGTGAAGTCGAGGCCGAAGTTCAGCCCCCTCGTCAACAGCGCAACGATGCTCAGCACTATGATCACGGCCGAAATGACAAACGCAAGATTGCGCTTGCCCATGAAATCGAAGCTTGGTCTTTTCTTGAGAAATTTCATGGCCGCGACCTCAAATTGCCAGCTTGGCGACGCGCTTGCGTCCACCGTATATCAGGTTGACCACCGCGCGCGTGCCCATGATCGCCGTGAACATCGATGTCACGATACCCAGCGAAAGGGTGACGGCGAAGCCTTTGATCGGGCCGGTGCCGAACAGGAACAGCACAAATGCCGCGATCAGGGTGGTGAT
>JBFHEJ010000260.1:0-3842 GCA_041584255.1 Lysobacterales bacterium | reverse complement strand
GGGTGCCGAAGCCGCGGCCGGGCGCAATCACGTCGTCATTGATGACGCGCAGATCGGCGAATCCCATGTGCCGCGGATCATAGAACTCCGCGAATGAAAATGTGTGATACGTCTCGAGCCAGCCATGGTTTGCATGACCACGCTCGGAAGCTCTGCGGATGTGAATCATATGCACCCCGATATCAGGGTGTTTTGAATCGAATTCCAGACCTTCTGTCTGGCTATGCCTGCTGGAGGTCGACGTTGATCATCCAGCCGACCCCGAACCGGTCCCGGCCCTGGCCGAAATAGGAACCCCAGAAAGTCTCCTGCATGGGCATCTGAACCTCGCCGCCCTGGAGCAGCCTGTCAAAGACTTCATCCGCTTCTTCCCTGGTTGCAGGGCTGTAGCTGATGGCAAAGCTGCCGCCGGCCGGTTTAACGTCGCCCCAGCTGGCACACGCGTCGCTACCCATCAGTACGCTGTCGCCGATCGGATAGGAGATGTGCATGATCTTGTCCTTGTCCTCTTCGCCCGCGCCCATATCCGGAGGTCCTTCGGCGTACGTGCTGGACATCAGGAATTCTCCACCGAAGACGGAGCGGTAAAGATCGAACGCCTCGGCGCAATTGCCGGGGAAAAACAGGTAGATGTTGAGGGACATGGTTTTCTCGCGATGAATGGGTGCAGTAGCATAAGACTAGTCGACTTATCTGGCCCCGACCAATGACCATGCCCAAAAGACTGTTGCTGTTGCTGATCTCGACTCTCATCCTGGCCGCTTGCGACCGCACAGCGCCGGAACCGGCCCCGGAGAAAGTTGCCGAGGCCACTCCTGCCGCCGCGGAGGAAACCGTCCTTCCTGCCGGGGAAGGCATCGTCCTGGTAACGGGCGCCACCGGCACCCAGGGTGGCGCCGTGGCCCGTGCCCTATTGGAGCGCGGTCATGCAGTACGTGGCCTGACCCGCAATCCACAAAGCGAAGCGGCGCAGGCCCTGGCCGCGCTGGGCGCAGAAATGGTCAGGGGGGATTACGATGACCCGGCTTCACTGGCTGCCGCCATGAACGGCGCCCATGGCGTGTTCGCCGTCACCCTGTTCTGGCAATACGGCTACGAGGCCGAGGTCGAGCAGGGCAAGCGCCTGATCGATCTGGCCGAGGAAGCCGGCGTGGCGCACTTTGTCCTCACGTCTGTGGCGGGGGCCGACGACGAGACTGGCATCCCCCACTTCGAGAGCAAGTGGGAGGTCGAACAATACCTGCATCAGTCCGAACTGGACTGGACCATCATCCGCCCGGTGGAGTTCATGGACAACTGGCACTGGTCGCTGGAATTCTTCCGCAACGGGCAGCTGGTCGACCCGAGGGGCCTTGATTCCAGTCACCAGTGGATCGCTGCGCGGGACATCGGATTTTTCGCCGCCGAGGCCTTTGAACATCCCGCTGAATGGGTGGGGCTTACCCAGGAGATAGCCGGCGACGCGCTGACCCTGGAGGAACTCATGGCAGTCCTGTCCCAGGCATTCGGCAGGGAGTTCGTGCACATTCAGCCGAGTTGGGAAGAATACGAGGAACGGGTTGGCGAGGAAATCGCCATTATGGTGCGCTGGTTCGAGGAGGAGGGTTACGCCGTTGACGTCGAGGCGCTCCGGGCGCGCTATCCGGGGCTGCAGACTGCTGTGGAATTTCTGACCGAACTGGCCCGCGACGGGCAATAAGGCCGGCTTGGTTAGGAAAGGAATCCGCGGACGCATCCGGCCAGCACTGGATTTGCCGGCCGAAGGGGGTGTTCGAAAGGTCTATCCCTTCCCTCGCAACTGGATTGCGATCGGTGCCCTGGCCGTCTTCGATGCCGTTTTCATCATCCCCGCCGTCACCGTATTCAACCAGGCAGCCGACAGCTGGCTGCGCTTCGAGGACTTGTTCGACCTGGTGACCGCGATTTTCTCCTCGGCCTGGCTGCTGGGCTGGTCGATCGGCCCCCTGGTAATGACCATCGTCCTTGTCCTGATGCTGTTTGGTCGGGAGACCGTACGCCTAGACGGCGACCGTTTCAGACTGTTCATCGGCTTGCCGCTGGTTGGCGCTTCAGCGGAATACCAGCTCCAAAGCATGCGAAATCTAAGGGTGGAGCGCCCGGAGAAGGCCTCGGGCAAGGGCTGGCGCGGGACACACCTGGCGTTCGATTACGGCGCCAACACAGTGGCTTTCGGCTCGGATGCCGGGGAAACGGAGCTTGCGCGCATGACCCAGGCCATTGAACAGGCCAGCGGTCGGGCAGTCCGGACGGGTGAAGCGACGGCGGAGGAGCTCGAAGGCGCCTGGCCGCTTAAAAAAAAGGACGCAAGCCAGCCCCTGTCACGGCAGCCCGCCGAGGCGCTGGCCCCGGTCAAATGGTCCTCGCCCTCAACCGTAATGCTGATCCTGGCCAATCTCATACCCGTGGCGGGCACGGTGTTTTTTGGCTGGCGACTCGGCGATGTCATGGTGCTGTACTGGGCCGAGAGCGCGGTGATCGGGTTCTACAACCTGTGCAAGCTGGCGGTGATCGACCGCTGGCTGGCGCTGTTCACCGGCACGTTTTTCATCGCCCACTTCGGCGCCTTCATGGCGGTCCATTTCCTGTTCATCTGGACACTGTTCGTCAAGGGCCTGGACTACTCCGGCGGCGGCGACCTGGGAGAAGTGGCGCGCCATTTCGTCGGCTTGTGGCCAGCGCTGGCCGCGCTGCTTCTCAGTCACGGCATTTCGTTTTTCATCAACTTCATCGGCCGCCGCGAGTACCTCGGCCGCTCAAGCCGCGACCAGATGAGCGAGCCTTATTCGCGCATCGTGTTCATGCACATCACGCTGATCTTCGGCGGCGGCCTCGCGCTGCTGCTCGGCAGCCCTGCGCCGGTCATCCTGCTGGTGATCGCGGTCAAGGTGGTTGTCGATGTGCGGGGGCACATCCGGGAAAGGTCCCCAAACGCCTAGTTCGTGCCTCGTGCGCGCGAGTCGGAACGGGGCTCGGGCCCGCCTCTGCGGACCAGGGCATCAGACTCGCTGCGCCGGGAAATCCAGTCTTCCCGCCAGCGGTCGTCGCTGACCAAACGCCTGGCATTCCTGTCCAGCAGCACCTGGTGGCTGCCTTCCGCGACCTTGCTGCTGTCGCCTTCCTCGGGAAAGAGTTGAACGTAGCTGCCGTTGGGTTGCATCACCCAGGCCTGCCGCTTGTCGGCGAGCATGACCCTGAGCACGCCCCAGATGCGCTTGCGGATATTGTGGTCTTCCACCGGGGTGACCGCCTCGATGCGGTGCTCCAGGTTGCGGTGCATCCAGTCGGCTGAGCCGATGAAGAATTCACCCTGGAGTTTCTTTTCTGCACCGTTGCGGAAATAGTAGACACGGGAGTGTTCGAGAAATCGACCGAGGACGGAGCGCACGTGAATGGTCGGACTGAGGCCCTCCACACCCGGTCTCAGCACACAAAAACTCCGCACGATGAGGTCGATGGGCACACCGGCCTGTGAGGCTTTGTACAGCGCCGCGATTACATCGACGTCTTCGAGCTGATTGAGCTTGGCGACGATTCTCGCCGGCCTGCCGGCCGCGTGGTGCTCGGCCTCGCGCCCGATCTTGTCCAGGATGCGCTGCTTCATGTTCATCGGCGCCACCAGCAAGCGGTTGAATTCCACCTTGCGCGCGCGGCCGGTCAGGTAGTGAAACAGCGTGGCCACTTCCTCGGTCAGCTCCGGGTCGCAGGTCAGCAGCCCCATGTCGGTGTAGTGGCGGGCCGTGACCGGATGGTAGTTGCCGGTGCCGATGTGAGCATAGCTGCGCACTTCTTCCCCTTCGCGCCGCACCACCAGCATGCACTTG
>JBFHEJ010000259.1:0-3842 GCA_041584255.1 Lysobacterales bacterium | reverse complement strand
TCGCATGGCAAGCCCGATTACAAGGTGCGCGGCAAGTCATTCGCCTACTTCACCATCAACCATCATGGGGACGGCCGCGTCGCTTTGTGGCTGAAGGCCCCGGAGGGCGCGCAGCAGCAGTTCGTCAGCCTCGACCCGGACGTTTATTTCGTGCCCCAGTACGTCGGGCCGCGCGGCTGGCTGGGTATGGAGCTCAATGGTGCCGTTTCATGGGGTGAAGTGCGGGCCAGGGTAAGGGAAGCCTGGGAGACCGCAGCGCCCGACACGCTTGCCGGCGAACTTGGAGAAAAGCCAGTTACACCGCCGCCGACGAGCCGAATGAAGCCGGAGGAAATCGATCCGTGGCTCGGCCAGCGAGCCGGGTCTTTCCTTTCGAAGCTTCGGGCCTGCTGCGAGAAGTTTCCCGAGGTCTCGGAAGACAAGTCATTCGGCGCCCCGGTGTGGAAGGCGGGCAAAAAAACATTCGCCTGCGCGCACTCCGGCAGCGGCAGGATCAAGCTGCAGACCTGGGTGGGGATCGAGCAGCAGGCCATGCTCACCGAAGACCCGCGGTACACCATCCCGATGTACACCGGCAGCAAGGGCTGGATCGACCTCGATGTCGAAGATCACGCAGACTGGACCGAGATCAATGGTCTGCTGGACACGAGTTACCGGCACTTCGCCCTGAAGCGGATGCTCACGGTCCTCGATGGGGGTTGATCGAAGCACCCTGTCGAGGGCATATCGCGCGAAGGCACGATTTCGTGCCGGAATGGTGCCAATTATCCGGGGATCTTGCCCATCCACGCCAATAGCAGCACGTTCGATGCCCTGGACGGTGAAATTTCCCCCTTTTAAGCTAGACTGGGAAAGAGAAGGGCAAATTCTGCTCCGCTTCCACTCAGGGGAAACAATTCATGAAAAACGCAATTACGGTTTGTCTGCTGCTGACGGCTGTGTTGGCTTCAGCCGCCGTTGCACAACAGGGTAACGGCAGCGGCCCGCCCGATCATGCCGGCCCGCCCGATCACGCCGGCCCACCCGATCATGCCCGTGCACCTGATCATGCCGGCCCTCCTGATCATGCCGGTCCGCATGACAATTTCGGCCCACCCGGCCTCGTCATGACACGCAAACCCGATCAGGCGGGCCCCCCTGGTTTCGTCCGCTTGCTGCATTGCGGATGCAATGATGCAGGCGATGGCATGCAGTACGTCGAAATCACGGTGACGACCCGCAGCCGGGGACACCTGAATCACGTGGCCGGCAGTGTCGACTCCTGCGCCCCGGAAGACAGCGACCTGTTCCTGGATTTTGTTCGTGACATGTCTGACTGCCAGATCGAAGGCGATTTGATCGGCGACGCTATCATGCCCTGCGATGGCAAGTCAGCCGGCGATTCATGCGGCGTTCCAAACGGCGACGAGGGCTAATCAGTCAGATAGAGTCCACGAGCCGCGTTACTGGCGGCTAAACTCCAAGTGGCTGGAATTGCTGCCCCCTGGCGTCGAAGTTCGAGGGCTCCAGCCAGCGCTCAAAGGCTGCGCAGACTGACGGCCATTCACTGTCGATGATCGAATACCAGGCTGTATCTCGATTGGCGCCCTTGATCACGAGATGCTGACGAAAGACACCCTCGAAGGTAAATCCGAAGCGAACAGCGGCACGTTTTGAGGCCTCGTTCTTATCATTGCATTTCCACTCAAAGCGCCGGTAACCCAGCGTGTCGAATGCATATTGCATATGCAGGAAGGCAGCCTCCGTCGCTGCACGTGTGCGTGCAATGGCAGGACCCCAGTAAATCGACCCCAGCTCGATCGTCCCGTGTTTCGGAGTGATCCTCATCAGGGCCTGTCGGCCCTCGCAGCGGCCGGAGGCGAGATCGATCACGGCAAAGAACATGGGGTCGTCACTCGCCGCCACCGTCTCGATCCAACTTTCCACCTCGCCACTGTTCTCCGGCTGTGATTCGAGCAGGAAATCGAATCGCGATCGATTCTCCTCGCCCGAGCAGGCGGCAAACAGGTCATCTGCATGTCTGGAGGCCAGTGGTTCGAGCAGGGTGTACCGGCCTTCGAGGGCAGTGCGCTCCGGCAGCGGCCGCGGCAGATTAGGGATCACCTTCCGTTGCTCCTTAAAAGGCGCCCGTACGCCGGTCACTCCTCGATCTCACCGGCGGAGGGCGTCAGCCACTTGGCCTTGACGTAGTCTGGGAGTTCGCTTTCGGGCGGGATTGGCGTCGGGTTGCCTGCATCGTCAAGCGCCACGAATTTGAACTTGGCCTCGGTCACTTTCTCGCGGTTGCCGATTCGGCTGCGCCTCACCCAGGCCTCGATATTGACCGTCACCGAGGTGTTGCCGATGGACTCAATCTGGGTGTAGACCCCAAGGATGTCACCGACCTTGACCGGGCGGATGAAACTCATGCCGTCGATTGCCACGGTCACCACGCGCGCCTGGGCGCGCTGCCCGGCACAGATTCCACCGGCATTGTCCATTTGTGAAAGCACCCAACCGCCAAATATGTCTCCGGCCGGGTTGGTATCGGCCGGCATGGCCACCACGCGTGTTGTGAGTTTACCTTTCGTGATTTCGCTCATCGGTGCTGGGCTCAGAGTAAAGGGACACAACAAGCAGAGTAAATGCGGAGACAGAGTACACTACTCTGTCCCTAAACTCCGACCCCGCCATTGCCGCTGGAGCCATGACAACCCGCCTTTCCAAATCGCGCATCATGTCCTCGCTGCAATGCCCCAAACGGGTCCATCTCGAGGTCAATCGCCCGGAACTGGCCAAATACACCAGCGCGGCCGAGGCCGCCTTCGCGCTGGGTCATCAGGTTGGCGAGATGGCGACAAAGATCTACGACAACGGCAACGGCACACTGGTCGAGTATTCCGGAGGCAGTTTCTCTTCAGCCATCCGGCTGACCGGGGAGCTGATGGGGTCGCTACTACGGGCACCGATATTCGAGGCCACGATCGAGCACCAGAGTGTCCTCGTCCGTGAAGATGTCCTGCTTCCAGTTGGCGACAGCGACTGGCACCTGGTCGAGGTCAAGGCTTCGACGAAACTCAAGCCCGAACATGTCCATGACTGCGCCATCCAGGCCTGGGTTCACATCGGCGCGGGCTATCCGCTCAGCCGCGTGGCACTGGCGCACATCGACAGGGGCTTCGAGTATCAGGGCGGGGATGATTACGACGGGCTGCTGGTCGAACAGGACATTACCGGGCAGGTTTTCGACTTGCAGCCCTCGGTGCCTTTGTGGGTTGAGCGGGCGCGCGACGCCGTCGAAGGACCCATGCCTGATATATCAGTTGGGGCACATTGCCGAAAGCCTTACGAATGCCCGTTTATCGAGTTTTGCTGGCCTTCCGAGACCCCTTATCCGGTCCAGGGCCTGGGCGGTAATGCGAAAAAACTCGGCGAGTGGATCGGCGCCGGTTATCGCGACATTCGCGATGTGCCTGCGAGCGAGCTGGCAAGTGACCAGCAACGGCGAATTCGCCGCATCACTCTTTCCGGGACTGCGGAATTGCTGCCCGGTGCCCACCAATTTGCGGATGCTCTGCCCTACCCCCGTTACTACCTGGATTTTGAAACCATTAACCCGGCGATTCCGATCTGGCCGGGGACACGTCCCTACCAAATGCTTCCTTTTCAGTGGTCACTGCATATCGAGCGACAGAAAAATGGGGCGCTCGACCACGCCGAATTTCTCGACCTTTCCGGCGATCCTGCTCATTTCGACGATCTTCCGACTGGGGCTCAACGTCGCGTCAACGCGGTTAATTCTTGCAAACGGCCATCAGGGGCCAGACGCGGCGGGCCGCGTTATCGAAGCCTTCGGCGGCTTC
>JBFHEJ010000258.1:0-3848 GCA_041584255.1 Lysobacterales bacterium | reverse complement strand
GTGTGAGCACGGGCTTGGCCGGCTTCTCGAATCCTGATGACAAAGGAAACTGGCAGGGACTGGACGTAGACGTATGCCGCGCGGTGGCGGCCGCAGTGCTGGGGGACGCCAACGCGGTGAAATTCACGCCGCTTACCGCCAAGGAGCGCTTCACTGCACTCCAGTCCGGCGAGATCGACATTCTGTCCCGAAACACCACCTGGACACTGACCCGCGACACCTCACTGGGGCTCAATTTTGCCGGCGTCAGCTACTACGACGGGCAAGGATTCCTGGTAAAGAAAGACCTGGGCGTCAACGGCGCTTTGGAGCTGGACGGCGCGGCCGTCTGCATCCAGGCCGGCACAACGACTGAGTTGAATCTGGCGGACTACTTTCGTGCAAACAACATGAGCTATACGCCCATAACCTTTGATACATCGGCTGAAACATCCAAAGGATTCGACGCCGGGCGGTGCGATGTGCTGACCAGCGACCAATCCCAGCTCTACGCGCTGAGGCTGCAGCTTCAGAATCCGGACGGCGCGGTGGTGCTCCCCGAAGTGATCTCCAAAGAGCCCCTGGGTCCGGTCGTCCGTCAGGGCGACGACGAGTGGTTCAATGTCGTGCGCTGGTCACTGTTCGCCATGCTGGACGCCGAGGAGCAAGGGGTCACCTCCGAGAACGTCGACAAGATGAAAGAGAGTGACAACCCCAATGTTCAGCGTTTACTCGGGCTCGAGGGCATCAAGGGCGAGGGGCTCAAGCTGTCGGACGATTGGGCGTACAACGTTGTCAAGCAAGTGGGCAACTATGGCGAGATGTTCGAGCGAAACGTGGGCGCCGGCAGCCCGCTCGGAATCTCTCGCGGACTGAACGCACTTTGGAACCAGGGCGGCATCCAGTACGCACCGCCCCTGCGTTGAGGGTGAGCGTCGAGATTGGGCGCTGAGATCTAAGGCCCTCCACATGTTGCGTCCCGGAACATCCACACTCTCCGGGACGCACGCTCCTGGGAGCAGCAGGCACGCTGCTCCCCCCCGTCGGGAATGTGCCGCATCCAAGACGGTCCCGAGACCGAACCGGGCGCTGGCAGCAGGATCAGGGACGACCCCCACTACCGCGAGAACAGGCTGATGGCTTCCGAACCCGAATCTGGCGCCACCCCGAGCAAACCGCCCGTCTGGAACGACCCCAAAGCCCGTGCCATCGCCTTTCAGGTGGTGGCGGTCCTCGCCCTCCTGGCATTTTTCGCTTACATCATCGGCAACACGCTGACCAACATGGAGCAGCGGGGGATTCGTGCTGGCTTCGACTTCCTGAGCCAGGGAGCGGGCTTCGGTATCCTGATGACGCTGATTCCTTACGACGAGACCTACAGTTTCGGCCGTACGTTCTTCGTCGGCCTGATCAACACGATCGTCGTTTCGGCGATCGGCATTGTCCTCGCCACAATGATCGGATTCGTCATGGGCATCGCGCGCCTGTCGAAGAACTGGCTGATCGCAAAGCTTGCCACCACCTACGTCGAAATCTTTCGCAACATCCCGCTGCTGTTGCAGATCATGTTCTGGTACTTCGCCGTACTGCAGGCGGTACCGGGCCCACGCCAGAGCTTCAGCTTGGCGGACAGCTTCTTCCTCAACAACCGTGGGCTGTACCTCCCCGCGCCCGTGGCAGGCGAGGGTCTGTGGCTCACCGGATTGGCGTTTCTGGTTGCCATCGTCGCTGTCGTAATTCTGAAACGCTGGGCCCATCGGAGGCAGGAAGCGACAGGGCAGCCATTTCACACGGTGTACGTTTCCATCGCCATTCTGATCGCGCTTCCCGCGTTAGCATTCACCATCACGGGGTTCCCCCTCAGCTGGAATTATCCCGAGCTGAAGGGCTTCAATTTTCAGGGTGGCATGACCATCATTCCGGAACTCGCCGGCTTGGCGCTGGCGCTCAGCATTTACACGGGCGCATTCATTGCGGAGATCGTCCGATCCGGAATCCTGGCGGTCAGCCACGGCCAGACGGAGGCGGCCCACGCGCTCGGACTGCGCAACAGCCTGACCCTGCGCTTCGTTATCGTGCCCCAAGCGATGCGGGTCATCATCCCGCAACTGACCAGCCAGTATTTGAACCTCACCAAGAACTCCTCACTCGCGACCGCCATCGGCTATCCGGACCTGGTGGCCGTATTCGCGGGAACGACACTCAATCAGACCGGGCAGGCGCTGGAGGTGATCAGCATGACGATGGCGGTCTATCTCACGCTCAGCCTGCTCATTTCCGGGTTCATGAACTGGTACAACAAGAAAATGGCCCTCGTGGAGCGTTGACATGAGCGACACTGCAAGCACCTTCGCGCCAGGTCAGCATCCGGAACTTCCGCCGCCCATAACCCAGGTCGGCGCGATCGGATGGATGCGTCAGAATCTGTTCTCCTCACCCCTGAACATTGGCCTGACGATCCTGGCGAGCTACCTTCTCTACATCATCGTCGTGCCCCTCCTCCAGTGGGCCATCATCGACGCAAACTGGACGGGCACCAGCAACGCCGATTGCACCAAGGAGGGCGCTTGCTGGGTGTTCATTCAGGCGCGCTTCGGCCAGTTCATGTACGGATTCTACCCCGAGCCGGAGCGCTGGCGGGTCAACGTCGCTTTCATCCTAATCATCGCCTTGATGGTGCCGCTGTTCATCGAGAATTTTCCCAAGAAAACCCTGCTCGGGGCATTCAATCTGTTTGTTTATCCCGTGCTCGCCTACTTCCTGTTCTACGGCGGCGTGTTCGGGCTGGAGATCGTGGACACGGCCCAGTGGGGCGGTTTGACTCTGACATTGATCCTGGCCTCGGTGGGCATTGTCGCCGCGCTGCCTTTCGGCGTCGTGTTGGCGCTCGGGCGGCGCTCCGAGATGCCCATTATCAAGTCCCTGTGCATCCTGTTCATCGAACTCTGGCGTGGCGTGCCATTGATCACCGTGCTGTTCATGGCCTCGGTGATGCTGCCCCTCTTCCTTCCGGAAGGGGCCAGCTTCGACAAGCTGCTGCGGGCGATGATCGGCATCGTCATGTTCCAGTCGGCCTACATGGCAGAGGTGGTGCGCGGCGGGCTGCAGGCCATACCCAAGGGTCAGTACGAGGCCGCGGCGGCGCTCGGCCTGGGATATTGGAGAATGATGGGGTTCGTGATCCTACCCCAGGCATTGAAACTGGTGATCCCCGGTATCGTCAACACCTTCATCGCTCTGTTCAAGGACACCACGCTGGTTCTGATCGTCGGGCTATTGGACCTGCTCGCTTTGGTCCACGCCGCCAATACGGACACGGATTGGCTGGGCAACGCTATAGAGGGCTACGTGTTCGCCGCGACCATTTACTTTATATTTTGCTTCAGCATGTCCCGGTACAGCATTTCGCTCGAGCGCAAGCTGCACACGGGCCACAAGCGCTGAGAAATCCACACCGAATTTGCGAGGGGATGTGATGAGCGAGCAAGCCGGAGAGCAACAAACGCCGAAATTGGCCATCTCGGATGAGGTGGCGATCGACCTGATCGAGGTGCACAAGTGGTACGGCGAGTTTCACGTCCTCAAAGACATCAACCTCCAGGTGCACAGGGGCGAGCGCATCGTGATCTGTGGTCCTTCCGGGTCCGGAAAATCCACCATGATCCGCTGCATCAATCGGCTCGAAGAGCACCAGCGCGGAAAAATCATCGTCGACGGCGTGGAATTGACCGGCGATCTGAAACACATCGAGCACATCCGCAAGGAAGTGGGCATGGTTTTCCAGCACTTCAACCTGTTTCCGCACCTGACGGTTTTGGACAATTGCACGCTCGCGCCAATTTGGGTGCGTAAGATGCCGAAGGCGGAGG
>JBFHEJ010000257.1:0-3848 GCA_041584255.1 Lysobacterales bacterium | reverse complement strand
GCCGGACTTGCGCTGGGCGAGGCGCTCGAGGTTCTCAGGAGGGAGGGCGCACCGTTGGTTTACAGCACCAACCTGGTGAGGCCTGAGTTGCTGGTCCAGGCCGAGCCCGATGCTGCTGAACCCGTGGAAATCGCAGGCGAGATTCTCCAGCCCCACGGTCTCGCCCTGAGGGCCGAGGGTGGAATGTACCTCGTGGTGCGTGTCGAGCCACCCGCCCGGACCGGTGCCGTCGAAGCCCCGGAGCAGCCGGCAGAATCGCCGTTGCCGAACGACCCGGCCGAACTCGAGACCGTCACGGTGTCCGCCAGCCGATATGTCCTCCAGGGCGCATCGCAATTCTTCGTCGACCAAAGTGCCATCCAGGCTTTGCCGGACCTCGGCGAGGACCCCATGCGCGCCGCCCACCGGCTCCCGGGCACCGCCGCCAGCGGATTGTCGTCAAAATCCCACTTCCGCGGTGGCGAGCATGACGAAACCGCGATCTATCTCAATGGCCTGGAATTGCTGGAACCCTTCCATATCCGCGACTACCACAGCGTGTTCAGTTCAATCGATGCCCGGGCGATCTCGGGGGTGGAGGCCTATACCGGCGGATTTCCGGCGCGCTACGGCGACCACATGAGCGGTGTCCTGACGCTGGAGTCGCAGTTTCCCGAGTCCGCCAGGCATACGGAACTGGGTCTCAGCATGTACAACACTTCGTTTCTGCACTCCGGGTACAGCGCCGATCAGGACTGGGATTGGCTGTTTTCCGCCCGCGACAGCAACCTCGATATCGTGCTCAGGCCGAGCCTGGGTGAGCCGGACTACTTCGATGTATTTGCCCAGCTGGGACACCGCCTGTCGGCAACCAGCTTCCTGTCGATTAACGCCCTGTACGCGGATGATGGGGTCACAGTGATTACCGAAAGCGATCCCGCCGAACTCGAGCGGTCCGACAGCGACACGAAGAATCAGCATCTGTGGTTGCGCCTGGACAATGAATGGCTGCCGGACCTGAGCAGCGTGACAGTGCTCTCGGCGCGCTCCATCGAAAATCTCCGGGTCGCCGAAATGAACGATCCGGACAAGATGGTGGCGCGGGTGCGCGATGACCGTGAGTTGGAAGACTGGGGCCTGGGCCAGCACTGGCAGTGGACCCGTTGGGCCCGGCACAACCTGCGCTGGGGTTTTCAGTATCACGACCATCGTGCGCGCTACGAGTACACCGGTCTCGCCGTATACAACGGTTTTCTGGCCGAACTCGAGGGACTGCAAAATCCCACTGAGCGCATCATCCGCGCGGCGCCTAAAGGGCACGAGACTTCGTTCTACCTGTCGGACCGCTGGAGCTGGACGGACGCGACTTTCCTAGAGCTGGGGTTGCGCTGGGACCGGCAAACCTGGACAGAGCCCAGCTACGGCAGCCAGCTCAGCCCGCGCGTCAGCTTCCTGCATCGGCTCGACGCCGACACGGACATCCGCTTCAGCTGGGGCCGTTATTCACAATCGCAGGCGATTCACCGCCTGCAGGTGGAAGACGGACTGGATCAGTTTTTTGCGCCCCAGAGATCGGATCACTTCATCGCCGGGTACCGAAAATTTTTGCCGGGTGGATACCGCTTTCGCGCGGAGCTTTTTCTCAAGCGCTACGTTCGTCTGAAGCCGCGCTTTGAAAATCTTTTCGACCCGCTTGCGCTGATCCCCGAACTTGCGCCCGACCGGGTCCGTCTCGACCCGTCTTCTGCGGAAGCCAGGGGTCTGGAGTTGTCCGTTGAATTCCGTGACAACGGCCCGCTCGAGTGGTGGGCCAGCTACGTTTTGTCGCGCGCCACGGATCGCATTGAAGGGCTCGACCAGCCGCGCAGCTGGGATCAGCGGCATGCATTTCAAGCCGGGCTTTCCTGGCGCAGCGATCCCTGGGAATTTGGTTTTGCAGTCAACGCCCACACCGGCTGGCCGACCACGCCGCTGACCCCGGAGTACGATCCTGAAGAGGATGAGCTCGTACCCGTTCTTGGCGAGCGCAACAGTGAAAACTACAAGACTTTCGTGACGCTCGACCTCCGCGTCAGCCGCGAATTTTCCGTCCGGCGGGGCCGCCTGAGCGCCTTCTTGGAGGTTAGCAACGCCACCAATCGTGACAATCCCTGCTGCGTCGATTATGACCTCGACGACGAAGTCGAGCCAGCGATGATCGATCGCAGCGAGGACTTCTGGGTACCCATCATTCCGGCCGTCGGAATTCTGTGGGAGTTCTAACCTGGCGTTGGCGGACTCACTCGCGACCGATTTGTAAGCCATTCGTCGTCTAAAGGAATGCAAATCAGAGGAGTCGCCGACATGACCAGATCAATATCTTTGCTTGCTGTTCTCATCCCTTCACTTTTGATCCTTGCCCTCCTGGCGCCGGTGAGCGCCGGGGCGCAGTCCAGGCCTTACTGCGGGACCTTGTTCGCCTGCGATGAACCACCAGAGGAATTCAGCGAGGTGTTTGCCATCATTGAAATCAATTCCACCGACGGCGATGCCGGGTTTCACGCCAAGTATGACGGCGGTCCGTGGGTGAATGTCCTGATGATTGACCCTGACGGCAACGTCATTCTCGACCAGGCTGCCGCCGGTGGATTGGGTGAGCAGCAAATCACAGAAAACTTTTTCGAGAGCGCTGAACCGCTGTGCGAAACGGACCCTGAAGAACCGGACGAAGAAGTCGTGACCTTTGCCGAATTTCTCGAACGGTTTCCGGAAGGCAGCTACATGTTCGTGGGCGAGTCCGGAGATGGCGAATTGATCGTGGGTGAGACGGAATTCAGCTACAACATCCCCGCCGCACCAGACATCAGCGCCACCGAGGACGTTGAATTTGCCGCGGACGAGACGGTGGTCGTGAGTTGGGCGCCAGGATCGGACCTGGGCGAGAAATGCCATGACCAGTCCCTGATCGATGACGGGATCATTCCCGATCCGACCACTGTCGAGGTCGTGGGCTGGGAACTCGTTATTGAGTCCGATAACGATGAAGCCTCGGACCCTCCGCGCGTGCTCAGCGTGCAGACGCCGCCAGGCCAGACTTCGGTGTCCATTCCCGATGAGTTCTTTGCGCAGTTCCTCGAAGACGGGTTCAACGTGTTCAAGTTCGAAGTTGGCGCGAAGGAGGAAACGGGCAATCAGATCTTCTCCGAGGGCACCTTCACGATCGAGTGTCCCACCTGCCCCGAAGATGAGGAAGAGTAACGGGCGTTTGATCCAGGAATCGGTCACAGGGAGGTGACCTTTTGGCTTCGGGAAATCCCTTGCTCGGGCAAGAGATCATCGTTTTGAGTTAGTCTTTGGGCTGTCCTGTCACAGCCAAAGCAGAACCAAAACCATGACAGATGCCCCTGGCCCCAAGGCCAACGCCTCCGCCAACCCGTCTAAACGCCTGCCAGAAGCGGCCCACCGCCCGCTGGAGGAAGGCGAGGTCTATCAGCCCTACGTTCCCGCCAGTGCAGCGCCCGATGAATTCACCATCAAGGCGCTGTTTTTCGGCATCCTGTTCGGCGTTTTGTTCGGCTCGGCCAACGCCTATCTGGGTCTGCGCGCCGGCCTGACCATCAGCACTTCGATACCAGTGGCCGTGATGGCGGTCGCGGCCTTCCAGGTCATGAAAAAACTGGGCAAGTCGGCCAATATCCTTGAGGCCAACCTGGCCCAGACCGTGGGCTCGGCCTCGAGCTCGGTCGCCAGCGGCGTGATTTTCACCCTGCCGGCGCTGTTCCTTTGGGGCCTCGAGCCCGCGCTGTTGCAGATGACCCTCCTGGCCATGGCCGGCGGCCTGATCGGCGTGCTGTTCATGATCCCGCTGCGCCGCTTTCTGATCGAGCGCG
>JBFHEJ010000256.1:0-3849 GCA_041584255.1 Lysobacterales bacterium | reverse complement strand
GCACTGCTGAGCCTTGGTGAAGACGCACCCCTTCAGATTGGGGGCGAGGAATTCATCGTCACGTCCATGGCATTGGGTCAGGACGAAGACGGGGAAGAGGTCAGTCTCTACCTGCTGCGTTCAGTCACAGAGGCTTTGCGCGAGCCCAATCGCAAGCTGATCCGAACGCTGGCGATACAGGCTTCCATTGCCCTGATCCTGGCAGCTTTGCTGTCGTGGATTGCAACCCGTGCGGGTTTGAAGCCCCTACAGCGCTTTGTCGATTTCATGAAGAAAGTGGGGGAGACGGGCGATTACTCGCGGCGCTTTGTTCCTGACAGCAAGAAAGAGGTCGAAGACCCCCGAAACGAGCTGGACCTGCTGGTCAGTGGTTTCAACAACATGATCGCCGAAATCGAGGCCAGGGACAGCTCGATCAAAAAGGCGCACGCCGACCTGATGGACAGTATTGAAACCATCCATCTAAAGGAAAAACAACTCCGCCAGTTACAGAAAATGGAGGCGATCGGCCTGCTGGCCGGAGGTGTCGCACACGACTTCAACAACATCCTGATGGTGATTTCCGGGTTTTCGGAACTGGCGCTCAAGAGTCTGCCGCAGGATCATGAGGCCAGAGAAAACATTGACGAGGTGCTCAAGGCCAGCAAAACGGCTTCGCTGTTGACCCGGCAACTGCTGGCCTTCAGCAGCAAGCAGGTGACCAAACCCAAAGTGGTCGCCGTCAACGCCCTGGTCGAGGAACTCGAGAAAATCCTCAGCACGCTGGTTGGCCATGCCAAGCCGATCCTGATGGAGCTCGATCCCGAGGTGGGCTCGGTTCTGATCGACCCGGCACAAATGGAGCAAATCCTGCTCAACCTGACCGTCAATGCCCGCGATGCGATCAAGCGCCGCGGCGAGATCCGAATCTCCACCCGCTTGGCCACACTGGGCTCCGAACCGGCTGTGCGTTTTAATGTTGAGCTCGATCGCCCCCATGTCATTGTCTCCGTAGAAGACGACGGTTGCGGCATGGATGCCGAAACCCGCTCACACATATTCGAGCCCTTTTTTACCACCAAGGGCAAAGGCAAGGGTACCGGCCTGGGGCTATCTACCGTGCATGGCATTGTGAAGCAGGCAGGGGGCCAGATTCGGGTTGAAACCGAACCGGGTAAGGGCACGACCATGGCCATTTTCCTGCCGCAGATTCAGGCAGATGCAGATGACCAGGCCATCGCGACTGGGCCAGAGGCCGTTACGGGCACAGGCACCATTCTCCTGGTCGAGGATGAAAGCGACGTGCGCAAGGTGGTCAGCCAGATCCTGCAGATGAACGGCTATCACGTCATCGACGTATCGGGCCCGCAGGAAGCGCTGGCCATTGCTGAGGAAAGTGGTGAGCTGATCGATGTCCTGGTGACCGATGTGGTCATGCCGGAGATGAACGGCAAGGAGCTGAGTGAACGGGTGCAGGAAATCAGCCCGGCAATCAGGGTGCTCTATATCTCGGGATATGCCGGCGGCGTGGTCGACGAAAGTGGCGTCCTCCCGGAAGGCGTCAATTTCCTGCAAAAGCCATTTGCGCCGGAGGACCTGCTGGCCAAACTGCATCGCATTCTCAACGACGATTTCTGAATTCCGACTCGGGCGCATTCAGACGAGGCGGCCGCGGCTTGCCGAGCGCCCCTGACGCGCGTTCGGGCGAGATCACTCCTCGCCAGGGGCCGGCAGCGAAGCGTGATCCGCGATGTAAAGCCAGCGGCCGTCGAAGTTCCTGGCTACGTCCATGTACCGGCCAACCATTTCGATGGCATCGCCGCCCGCCTTCGGAACGACCGTCATGGTGAACAGCCCCCAGGCCGCGGCGGTATCGCCAAACGCGACCATCTGGTCCTCGCTGAGGCTGATGGACTGCACGGTATAGCTGTCGAAAAATGTATTCCAGGTTTCCCGCACCGAATCCGGCCCTTTACCGATCAGTTCGCCCACCGGAAAATTGACCGCGGTTTCGGCGTAACAGGCGGCCAGGCCATCGGCGTCGTTGTTGAGCAGCGCTTCAAGGAATGCGTCCTGCAGCGCTTTGGCGCTGGGGTTGGCGCTGGCAGTCTCCAGCACGAGGAGCGTGGCTAATACAGCAAATAGGTATCGCATGGCAGATTTTCCGGGTAGTAGACGACGTCAGACGGACTGATTTTAGACCAGGCGCTTGGCTCAGGTGCCAGGACCCTCGACGCCGTGACCTCGTTCATTGACTGGCATGTCCGAGAAATGCCTATGCGTCCGCTGGCGCTGCCAGACCTCAGTTCGGAAATAAGGGCTCTGACCCCTTTTTCCTCTTTTTGCAGCGCGGTAAATAATAAGTAGACTGTGCCGTTCCGCCAAAGGAACGCAGCGTGAACAGATCCTGGCCGAAGCAAGCAACAACTGCCACTTCGAACCCGCCCTGCTCAGGATTATTCAGTGTCCTAAACCCGCTGAGCAACCTGAAGGGTGCTGTTCTTGATGCGGGCATCTTAATTGCTGTCGACAGCGACCCGATTGGCGTGTTCTTCGACAGCTTTAAGGGAGGCGAATGATCCGATCGCGGTGGTTTACACTGCCCGTCTTCCTGAAGGGACCATCAACCCATGACTGAACAACGCGCTGAAGCGGTCGTCCTGTCCGACGAGAACCAACTCGCCGACACCAAGCAACTGGGCATGTTTGCCGCCATTATCAGCCTGGGCTACGTGTTCTGGCTCGTCTGCGGCATGGAAATGGTCGAGCGCCTGGCCTACTACGGCGTCAAGGCCAGCGCCGCCCTTTATGCCACCAATCCGGTGTCTGGGGGCGCCCTGGGGCTCACGATCACCGACTACGGCCTGATCACCATGACCTGGGCCCTGGTTCAGACCTTCATCCCGGTGTTTTCCGGCGGCGTGTCGGACCGCATTGGCTACAAGGAAACGATTTTTGCCTCGACGGTCATCAAGATCTCGGGCTACCTGTGCATGGCGTTTTTCCCCAGCTTCTGGGGCTTCATGTGTGGCGCCCTGCTGCTCGCCACCGGCACCGGCATCTTCAAGCCCGGCATCCAGGGCACCCTCGGCAACGCGGTCCGCAAAGAAAGCGGCTCCATGGCCTGGGGCATCTTCTACCAGGTGGTCAACATCGGCGGATTTTTGGGCCCGATCGTCGCGGTCCATTTCCGCCAGTTGTCCTGGGACAGCCTGTTTTTCGTCTGCGCCGGGATCATCTCGCTCAATTTCCTGCTGCTCCTGACCTACAAGGAGCCCGGCAAGGAAGAGCGCCTGGCGCTAAAGGCGAAAATCGCCGCCGGCGAGATCCGCCAAAAACACCTGTGGAAGGACGCCTGGTCCGAGCTCAGAAAGCCCATCGTCTACTGGTACATGCTGGTCTTCGCCGGCTTCTGGTTCATGTTCAATGCGCTGTTTGACGTACTGCCCCTGCACGTCAGGGACTGGGTCGATACTTCTACCGTGATCACGGACTTGTTTGGCGCCGGCGGCACCCAGAACGGGTTTTTCCAGTTCATCCTGGGGATGAACAACGAGGGCACCCGCATCGAGCCCGAGGGTGTCGTCAACCTCAATGCCGCCATGATCATGCTGACCTGCTTCCTGGTGGCGGCCTGGACCGCGCACTACCGGATCACCACCGCCATGTTCGCCGGCGCCGTCGCCAGCGTGGTGTCGATGGTCCTGATCGGTGGCTTCGACAGCGCCTGGATCGTGCTGTTCGCCGTCGCCCTGTTCAGCCTCGGCGAAATGATGATCAGCCCCAAGAAAAACGAGTACATGTCCAACATCGCGCCGAAAAACAAGCGCGCCATGTACCTTGGTTTCGTGATGTTGCCGCAGGGCATCG
>JBFHEJ010000255.1:0-3962 GCA_041584255.1 Lysobacterales bacterium | reverse complement strand
TCAAATCCTTAAAGCGGCGGCCCTAACGGGCGCTGCTTAATTCAAGCGTTGACATTTGGAAGTGACTGATGCCGTCGCAAACATCTTGCTCGTTCCAGTGGCGGCACCATTTGCGCTTGCAACCATTGTCCAGACCGTGCCAACGATCTGGGCAGTCAGCCAATTTTGGATCTTCAGGGATGAAATCTAAGGTCTATCGCTCCAGTGTTGCGATTGCACTGGCTGCACTTGTGGGGTGTAGTACTGGGCCGTCGTCCTTTCTTACGGGAGTCGAGGTTCCAGAACACTGGCAAGGCGACGTTGCCTCCGGAACCGGGGACTGCGAAGCAATTGATGCAGTGTTCAAGAATTTGGGAGAAACCGCCCATCAACCGGAAAATGGATCGAGGGAAACCCGCCTGGATGCAGCATTGGGCAGAGTGGTCGACTCAGCTTATGAGGTCGACAGCATTCGTGTTGATTACCAACCGCAATCCGGCATGGTTCGGTTTGACTATCTCGGCGGCCGCCAACCCTATTCTTTCTCCATCGAAGCCGCCTGTGAAAACGGTAGGCTCGCCTGGCACGAATCCAAGGAAGAACAATACTTGGCTGACGGGACTTGGATGGACAAATACAACTCGAGGATCGAGCTGTTGACTGGTCGGGATTCAGATTTGCTCATCTACACACAGGTTGAAGTCAGGTTTTCAAATCTCTTGTGGTTCAGCAAAACCGAGACTACCGGGCAGTGGTCGCGATTCGAACAGATTAGAGAATAGCCAGGAACAGTTTAATTGCGAGGAATTTGCACCCACGCCTGTCTCCTTCTGAGCTTCGCGCTGCTTGCCGCCTGCGCAAGCACTCCCCCATCACAAGTTCCAACCTCCGGCCCGCCGCAATGGGTTGCAGCTGTCGACTGGTCGCAGACCGAATGCGAGGACATCGTAGGTGCCTTCCAAAACCTGGGCGAACGCTACGAGCCCGGTGGCAGGGTGAACCAGGACGGGCTGCTGGCAGAGCAGGTTTTCCTGCGCAATCTTTCGCGCCGGGAGGTGGCACGCAGCGTGGCCATCGACAGCGACATCCGGGCAGGCTGGCTGGACGCCACGCTGGTCGGCACCCTTGCGCTCAAGATCGGTTTTGCGGTGTCCTGCCGTGACGGCTGGCACCTTTTTGTGGAAACGCAAACGACACGATCGCTGGCGGATGAAGTCCTGTCCGGCCAATTCGAGCACACCGCGTATTTCCGACTGGACCGCCGGGGGCGATTGATCGCCAGGGTGCTCAGCGATTCTACGTATCGCACGGACATCACCACGGTCACCAGGGAGAGCTCAGAGAACTGGTACCGTTTCGAGTCCGTTGATTAGGGCTTCATTCATTTCAGGCAGGAACCGCCACCAGAACCCCCAAACCCGAAGCCTTGGCCAGCTTCGGGTCCCTGGTCACCAGGGTGGCTTTCAGGATCTGCGCCAGGGCGACGTAAGCTGCGTCATAGGCGCTGAGATGCTTGCGCAATTTCCAGATTCGCGCCAGCAACAGGTCGTGGCGATAGGTTTGGATGGGCAGCATGCCGAGCAGGGCGATAAGGTCCTTCCTTCGCTTGGGAATCGCGCCGGCGGACTCGAGCCGGCGAAACGCCTGCAATGCCTCGAAGTAGATAAGCTCAGGTGCGGCCAGAGCGACATCGTCTGCCCATAACATGGATTCGATGGGTTCGGGTTCGTAGCGCGCCAGCAGGTCGACCGCGACCGAGGCATCCACAACCAGCACGCGTTTCACGCCGCGTCGCGTTCCTTGCGGATGTGGGTTGCAGAAGATTCCATCATTGCAAATGGCGCTGCGCCCTCCAGGCGCTGTCGCAACTCCTGCTCGGAAGGCAACACGAGCATCCGGCGCAGCTGGTTCAGCAAAAGTTCGCTCATGCTCTTACCTTCCAGGGCCGCGCGGGCTTTCAGCGCGCGATGCAGGTCTTGCGGCACGTTGCGGATTTGTAGATTGGACATCAGGTGCTCTCCATTCCGTTGCATGCATATTGCATGAAAGCATGCATTATGCATTACTTGAAGTCAATCCAGGATTATCGCCCATCACTGTAGGAATTCACCTCCGCAAGGGTCGTGGTAAATGCTTCGCGGATTTTGGACGGCTCATCGTCGCCGTTGCTGTGGCCCATGTTGGCCTCGGGCACGGTGACGACCGGCTAGAGGATCTGCGGGCCGGCGTTGGGAAAAAACGCATGGAGTCGCTTAGAAGGTTAAGACTGGCCACTTCATAGCGAAATCCTAGGAAGGGGAATCTGAGTAGCGTGAAGCATGCACAATTTCTGTACTCCAGTGAGAGGATCTGCCCCGATGATCCACTTATACCGTTACCGGAAAACGGCAACATCGCATAACCACAATATTTGAACTATGTATTACATGTGACCTCGTGTTGAGGCGAGAACAATGAAAATTGTTTCGATTAGTATTATCAGCATTGTGTTGTCTGGGTGCGCTACGCTTACCGAAGACCCTATGAATCCAATTGCTATGTCGTTTAGCGACGGATCGAACGGCACATGCAAACTTCAAAACAAACGAGGAGTATGGACTGCGAACCTGCCGACGACGGTATCCGTGCGCAAGTCAGATGATGGTCTCGTATACGACTGTGAAACGGAGCACGGTGCGAAAGCCACCGGGATGATACCCAGCGAGATGGGCGGCAAGATTGTGGCAAGCGCGGTGTTCCTGGATTTTGGAATTACCGACGCCATCACGGACAAGCACCGGAGGTACTCTTCAAACTATGTCATACCCATAGCGGGCAGTTCGGGCAAGGTTGCAGTATCAGCGCAAATTCCTTTGTCCGTTGAAGCATCTTCTCTCCGCGCCGTCAGCGAGAATGAGAAAGGCAAGTGCGAACTTGTGAAGTCGGTAATGAAGGGCTCCGGCGGGGCGGGAAACGAGGAAGACTTTGTGGAGCGAGCCATGCACCAGGCTATGAACGAAGCTGCAGCTTCTGGCGCTGATTCGTATTACCTTGCAGATACAGATATGACCGAGCACGGAGCTTCAGTTTTGCTCGAAGCATTACGGTGCGAAAAATCATAAGTGGGGCCAAGACGACACACACGAAATGCAAGGAGATTTAGGACGCTCGGCATTGGCCGGTAGCAGACCTGATTTTGAGCCCGCATTCATGCTGATAGTCTACAATCATATGGAGCCTGTCCTGGCCCCAACCGAAAAAGACTTTTCACCGCCCGCGAACGGTCCGGTCCCTGTCGCGCCAGCCTCAGGCCACCTCTCTAGGCCACCTCTTTGGGCTTGAACTCCGCCTCCAGTTCCTGCTGCACGTTGTGCGGCACGGGGTCGTAGTGGCTGAACTCCATGGTGAAGCTGCCCTGGCCCTGGGTCATCGAGTTGAGCTCGGCGTGGTAGTTGGACAGCGAACTCAGTGGCATATCGGCCTGCACGGTGACGAGACCGCCGCTGAGGCTTTCGGTGCCGCTGATGCGCGCCCGGCGGCTGGCGAGGTTGCCGGTGATGTCGCCCATGTTGGCCTCGGGCACGGTCACGTCCACGCTGACAATCGGCTCGAGTATCTGCGGGCCGGCGTTGCGGATGCCGTCCAGGAAGGCGTGGCGCGCCGCGATCACGAAGGCGATTTCCTTGGAGTCGACCGGGTGGTACTTGCCGTCATACACCGTGACTTCCAGGTCCTGTAGCTGGTAGCCGGCGATCGCGCCCTCGTCGATGATTTGGCGAATGCCTTTTTCAACCGCGGGAATCAGGTTGGTCGGGATGGCGCCGCCGACGACCGCGTTCTTGAATTCGAAGCCCTCGCCACGGGCCAGCGGCCGCACCCGCAGGTAAACCTCGCCGAACTGGCCGGCGCCACCGGTTTGCTTCTTGTGGCGGTAGTGGCCTTCGGCTGGGCGGGTGATGGTTTCGCGGTAGGCGATGCGCGGTGGCCGGGTCGCGACTTCGACG
>JBFHEJ010000254.1:0-3968 GCA_041584255.1 Lysobacterales bacterium | reverse complement strand
TGATCAGGCCGAAGACGCCGGCGGCCAAACCGAGCCAGGCGCCGTAACGGGCCCACGGGATGAGACCGAAGAGCAAGGTGGTTTCGGAGGCTTCCGCGGTCGCCGCCGCTGCGGCACCGATGACGGCCACTGCAGCTACAGACAGGGCCGAGGTCAGCCAGGCCAGCTTGCGCGCGCTGCCCGCCGGGGCCGGCCTGTTGCGGTTGAGCCGCCGCCCAATCGGCGCCAGGGTCAGGATCAGGAAGGCGAGCAGGCTGACCAGAAACGAGAGGCAAGCCCAGGCGGCGGGACCCGCCAGTTTCTTCTTGTCCTCGAAGTAGAGCGCACCCAGCCGCGGGGCGAAGTCGGTGGTATACATCGGCGCCCACAATTCCGGCTCTTCCATGCTCTGCGGGCAGGACAGATCCGGCTCGGCGCCTGGATCGTCGTAAAAGCGGTTGAGCATGTGGCCCGAGCACTGGACGGAACGGGACGGCCCGTGGCCCGCGTAGGCGTACTCGATGTAGGTGCCATTGCTGAATCCCGGCAGGATGGCCTTGGCATTGGGCGGCGGTGTGATCGGGTCCATGTCGCCTTCGATGATCAGGCTGGGGATATCGGTCTCAACCGCAGTGAAGTCGCCGGGAGGTCGCGGCGACATGCCGAGTTCGCTACACAGCCGGACATCGCGTTCGATGGACTCGGGAGAGCCCAGGACCTGGCCGAGCACGGGGTAAGCCTCGATGTCGCGGTTGCTGGCGACGCCCTGGGCCTGCTGATGGCCGTCATTGCAGAAAATCGCCATGTACATGCCCAGGCTTCCGTCAAACAACCCGCCGGCCCCGATGGCGCCAGCAAAGGTCTTGAAAACCGCTTCGTCTCTACGCTCAAGCACATCCGCCCAGGCGTAAATGAACCCGGGCAGGGCGGGGTAGTTGTCCTGCTCGTAGAACAGGGTGAACGGCAGGAGCGCGGCAATATCCGCAAAGGCTCGTATCTTGCCGGAAGGAAAAATTTCGGTGTCCTTGACGTCGACTTCGATCGGGTGGTCGATCACCGTCTGGACAGCGCGCCGCAGGCGGCCCGGAATGTCCGGATACCGTTCAGCGCAGTCCGGCTGGCTCTGACAGACTTCCTGGATCTTTTCGAGGTCGCGCACATACCAGTGGATCACCCGCCAGTATTCAGGATCTTCCTGCACATCCAACGGGACGATGGCGTCGATGGCAACAGCGCGGATGCCTTCAGGGTCTTCCTTGATGTAAGCCTGGGCGAGAATCGACCCGTATGAAATACCCCAGACGTTCCAGTCCTCGAAACCCAGCGCACGCCTCAGCGCTTTGACGTCCCTGGCATTTTCAATCGTGTTGTAAGCTGACAGGTCGACGCCGGCGGCGGCCGCGTTGGTGGCGCAATCGGTACGGGCAATGTTGTCGACTTCGGTGTATTCGTCCCAGGTTTTTGCATCGGCCGCTTCAGGCTTGCGAATGTTGAACCAGGGGCAGAAGTCGCCGGAATGCGCGATGCCGCGCTGCTCCAGGATGTACAGGTCGCGGTAATCGATCAGGGTGTGGTCCTTGAAGCGATTGACGTAATAGGTCACCGGAGAGCCCGGGCCGCCGGTCAGGTAAATGACCGGGTCTTCACGCCGGCCATCGGCCAGGCCTTCGGCGTACTCGAGGGCCTCTTCATTGCGGTTTTCCTCGAAGTCGTCCTTACCCCAGCGCGCATTGAGCTTGACGTACAACAATTCGATCATCCGCGAGTCCGGATTTTCACGGTTTTCGGGCACCTGCAGGAAGCCGCACTCGATGTCGCCCGGCTCGTAGTCGATGTCACCCTTGAACGGGCAGATGGTGGAGTCGATGCGGTAGGTATCGCGCCCAAAGAGGTCTGCCGGGGCCGCGGCGACGCCGTCGGCCTCGATCGCGGCGGCGCCGACTGCCGCTGTAGTATCGGTGGCGGGTCTTTCCTGCTGAGACCAGGCAGCCGTGCTGAGCAGCAGCGCGGCCGTCATGACCGCGGGGGCAAGGGGCGTATTCATGTCAGTATTCCCTGAAACTTTTGTGGAGGGCAGCCTATCACTTCTCATCACGCCCGCAATATGGAATTCGTCATTGATGCGCGGAGCACGGCGGGAAATAATGCGCACTCTTAATCGCAGGCAATAACCGATGTTCAAGAAACACGAAATGATTCCTAGCGAGGCGATGGGCCGTCGCGTGCACATGTGGCGCTATGGCCACTTCGGTCCGCCGCTGCTGGCGTTTCCCAGTGCATCGGGGATGGCGCATGAGTGGGAGGCCCACGGCATGGTCGAGGCCCTGGGGGACTGGCTTGAAGCCGGCAAACTGAAACTCTATACGATCGAAAGCAATGTTTCCGAGGCCTGGACGCGCAAGGAAAATTCGCCCGAGTGGCGGATTCAGCGGCACATGGCCTACGAGCGTTGCGTGCTGGAGGACATCGTGCCTTTCATTCGCGCCGACTGTCACAAAGACGACATTCCAATCGCCGTCACGGGCACCAGCCTGGGTGCATTTTACTCGGCCAATTTTGCCCTCAAGCATCCGGCCACTTTTCGCTACGCTTTATGCATGAGCGGGCGCTATGACGCCACCTGGATGACCGAGGGCTTCACCAATTCCGACATCTACTTCAATAACCCGATGGCCTACGTGCAGGGCATGCAGGGCGAGTACCTCGACCGGGTCCGCAAGTACACACACCTGGTGCTGGTGTGCGGCCAGGGCCAGTGGGAGGACGGCAACATCGAGGATGCCCAGAACCTGGCCGCCCTGCTCAAGGCCAAAGGCATTCCCTGCACCCTCGACCTGTGGGGCAGGGACGTCGCCCACCAGTGGCCGTGGTGGAAGCGCCAGGCCCGTCTGCAGCTGGCCCATTGGCTGCGGCTGCCGGTTTGATGGTCGGATTGTCGATATTCGGGGCGCGGGCGCGTTAAACGTTCAGTAACAAATATTCCCGCTCCCAGGAGGAAATGACCTGGTTGAAGGCCTCGAATTCATGGCTCTTGACCGCCTGGTAGGCCCTCACGAATTCCGCGCCAATCACCTCTTTGAGCTCTTCCTGGTCATCCAGCAGTCGCAGGGCCTCGTCCAGGCTTCGTGCGACCGCCAACGGTTCTTCGTAGGCATCACCGTCATAGGGAGGTTGTGGATCGCTTCGGTTTTGCATCCCGAGGTACCCGCAGGCCAGCGAGACGGCGATCGCCAGGTAGGGATTGCTGTCTGCGCCTGGAAAGCGGTTTTCCACGCGCCGCGAACCCGGGCTGCTGTCAGGAATGCGTATTCCGGTGGTGCGGTTGTCGTAACCCCAGTGCATGTTGGTCGGTGCCGCAAAGTCGGGTGACAGCCGGCGATAGGAATTGACGCTCGGCGCGAAAAAGGCGATGGCGCCCGGCGTATATGCCTGCAAGCCACCGATAAAATGGCGAAAGCGCTCATGTTCACTGCCATCTTGCTGCGTAAAAATGTTCTCTCCGGTCTTGCGGTCGAGAATGCTCTGGTGAATATGGAGTGCACTGCCGGGCTCGCCTTCCATGGGTTTGGCCATGAACGTGGCGTAGACCCCGTGTCTCAGCGCGGTCTCACGCAGCATTCGTTTGAATACGAACACCTGGTCGGCGAGTTCCAGCGCGTCGCCGTGAAGGAAATTGACCTCCATCTGCGCCAGGCCGGATTCGTGGATCAGCGTGTCGACGTCCAGCTTCTGCACTTCACAGCAGTCGTACATGGCCTTGACGATGTCCTCGAACTCGTTGACGGCGTCAATGCTGTAGGACTGTCTGCCAGCCTCGCGCCGGCCCGAGCGGCCGACGGGTGGTTCGAGTTCCTGGTCCGGGTCGGGGTTTTTCTGCACCAGGTAAAACTCGACTTCGGGGGCAACGATGGGTTGCCAACCCTTGGATTCGTACAACTCCAGAACCTTGCGCAGCACGTTTCGGGTGGCCAGGGGGTGCAGGCCGCCTT
>JBFHEJ010000253.1:0-4033 GCA_041584255.1 Lysobacterales bacterium | reverse complement strand
TGGCCAGGTAGCGCCGATATGCATCCGGCAATGTCCGCGTGCGATTGCCATGAACGATGATCCGAGGTGGCAACTTTCCGCCCGAGTGCGCATAGCGCAACCGGGCGGTGCGCCCCTGCACCATCGGCGGCTGGTGTTGCTGAAAGGCGCGTTGGAGCACCCGAGTCAGTTCAGGGGTCGAGAGTTCCATGCTGGCGCTGTTCCAGGCGCTGTCGATGGCCTGCATCAATTCACCGATGCCAGACCCGTGGAGGGCGGAAAGTTTCACCACGCGCGCCCAGGATACGTAACTCAGCTTACGCTCGAGATTGCTCAATACCCAACGGCGGTGGTCCTCGTCCTGGCCGTCCCACTTGTTGAGTGCGATCACCAGCGCCCGGCCCTGCTGGAGGACGTGACCCAGCAGCGTCGTGTCCTGGTCAGTCAGCCCTTCCCCCGCGTCCAGCATCAACACCACGACGTGGGCTCGCTCGATGGCCTGCAGCGCCTTGATGACGCTGAATTTCTCCACCGCCTCGCTGACCCGGGCTCTTCGCCGAACACCCGCGGTGTCAATGAACTCATAAGTGCGGCCGTCGCGCTCCAGACGAATGCTGATCGAATCGCGTGTCGTACCCGGCTGGTCGAATGCCAGCAATCGCTCTTCCCCGACAATCCGGTTGATCAGTGTCGACTTGCCGACATTGGGCCGGCCGAGCACTGCGACCCTGATGGCGCCGTCCTCTGATTCTTCCTCGGGTAGCCTTTCGGCCACGGGCAGGCGTGCTTCCACCGTTTCCACCAGGCTCCCGATGCCACGGCGGTGAGCCGCAGAGATGGCCACGCCCTGCTCCATCCCCAGCGATGCAAAATCGGCGAGCGCGGTATCCGCGTCACTGGATTCCGACTTATTGGCAACCAGGATGATGGGCTTGTCGCTGCGCCGCAGGACTTCGGCAACCTGCTGGTCCTCGGTGGTCAGGCCGTCAACGCTGCTGACGATGAACAGGATCAGCGTCGCCTCGTCGATGGCGACCGCGACCTGGCGTGCGGTGAGGTACTCGATCCCTTCCGCCTGGCTGACCAGTCCTCCCGTATCGACCAGCACCCAGGGCGCAGTACCACTTCGGGAAATACCGTAACGGCGGTCTCGCGTCACACCGGGCATGTCCGCCACGAGGGCGTCACGCGTGCCGGTCAGGACATTGAAAAGTGTGGATTTGCCGACATTTGGTCTGCCGACGATGGCAACGACGGGGAGCACGGAATCGATTCCTGCATTACAGCGCGGCGCCGGCGCGATAGGCGGCCAGCGTGCCGTCCTTGGTCAGCACGTAAAGTGTCGTGCCCACCGCGAGGGGTGCGCCGGCGAATCCGTCCTTGCCCTCACGCACGCGCGCCACGAACGCTCCGCTCTCGATATCGATCCAGTGCAGGTAGCCTTCCGCGTCGCCAACCACCACCTGTCCACCGTATATGGCCGGCCGGGTCAGCCCGCGGTTGAGGAGCTGGTCCTGTTTCCACATAGTCGAGCCGTTGCGGCGATCCAGCAGCCAGACTTCGTCGTTCTTGTCGCTCATTGCAAGATTGGTACGCTCGACCAGTACCCCGGTGCTCGATGAAATGTCCTTGAACCACAACAGGCGGCCAGACTCGGCAGCCAGCGCCGTGACACGATTCTTGTAACTGGACACGATCAGGTCAGTCGCTACCATTACCATCTTTTGGCCAACGTCCGCGAGGCGATCCAGCTCAGTGCGGCCTTCCGGGTTGACGAAGCTTTGCTCCCAGGCGACCACGCCGTCCTCCAGCCTCAAGGCGACTACGGTGCCATCGTCGTAGCCGACAAACACGGTACCCGCCCTGATCAGCAGCTCCGTGTTGCCGCGCAAGGTCAGCAGGGGCACGCTGCGATCGTGAATCCACAGGCGGGCGCCGGTGGCCTGGTCGAGACCGAAAACACGCCCGTCGATGCAGCGCACAACGACAATCCCGTCGGCGATCGCGGGCGCTGCCAGGATCTCCGAAGAGCCCTGGGCTTGCCACAGCTCGCTGCCGTTGGTGGCGTCGAAGGCCTGTACCTGGCCGTCGATGGTGCCCATGACGAGCAGTGAGCCTTCCACACCCGGGCCTCCGGAAAACGGCAGGTCGGTCTTCTTCTCCCAGATCTTGTTGCCGTTGTCTGCCTTTACCGCCGTCAGCCTGCCCTTGTAGTCAGCGGCATAGATGGTGCCACTGAGATACCGTGGCGTGATTCCGAGGCCCTTGTCGCCCACTCCGGCCCCTGTCGACGTGGACCAGACTTTTTTGACCTTCAGTGTTTTGTCGAAATCGACCAGTTTGGCGGGGTCGCCGGGTTCCGGATCGCCCCAGCCCCTGATCCAGGCGCAGCCCGGCAACAGCAGGCAAGAAACGACCAACAGGGCAATGGTGCGGTTAATCACGCCTCGCTACCGTTTTCGGCTGATTCGTTATCGGGTGCGCCGCCGGCTGCCCTCAACTTCAGTTCCAGAAACGCGCGATCACCCACGCCGACCTCAAGCGAGTCGAGCGCCTGCTGGTAGGCTGCGATGGCCTCCTCGTTGCGCCCCAGGGTCGCCAGGATATCGCCGCGAACCTCCGCGAATGCAGCTTCGAAGCCGGCGACGATGCTCTGACCGTCGATCAGTGCCAGGGCTTCTTCCGGCTGTCCCTGATCGAGCAGCACTCTGGCCAGGCGCTCACGCCCGACCATGCGCATGGCGGTCGGCGTACCTTCTTCTGCCACGAATCGGTAGAGATTGAGCGCAATGTCGACCTGGCCGGCCTCCAGGCGCGCACGCGCCATCTGCAGCGCGGCCAGCGAAGCGTAGGGCGAATCCGCATAATCCTCGCGCAGCGTTTGATAATTGGCCATTGCGGCATCGATTTGTTCTTCCGCCAGCAGATTGCTCATGACTTCGAACTCGGCTGAAGCGCGTTTCAGCTGGTTAACCTCCCAGGCGGTCCATTGCCGGAAGCCAAAAATTCCGCCCAGGGCGATGACGAGACCCATGAGGATGGCTCCGCCATTTTCCTTAAGCCACTTTTTTACGGCTTCGCCCTGTTCGTGCTCGTTAAAATATTCGGCCATAGTTTTGCTCGTTATCTCAGGATTGCCAAAATTGTTACCCCGAAAGGGGCGCATATTCTACCGGATTACGGGCCACGCCTGTGGCCCGTTCACCCCGCCCTTCAGAGCCCGGTGATTTCGCGCAGGCGCGTGGGCAAATCAGCCTCGGGCACGGTTTCCTGAGGCGCTTCTTCGCGCAGTCGTTTAATCGTTACCTGGTTACGCGTTGCTTCTTCTTCGCCAATCACCAGTGCAATATCCGCCCCGCTCTTGTCGGCGCGCCTGAATTGCGCTTTGAAGCTGCCGCCCCCCATATTGGTCATCAATTTCAGCCCCGGCAGGCTTGCCCTGAGATGCTCTGCGACAAACAGTCCGCGGCCGAGTGTACCCTCGCCTGCCATCACCAGGTAGGCGTGGAGCGGGTCAGGCTCGATCGCCGGGCCCTGCCTCAGCAATTCGATAATGCGTTCCAGTCCCATAGCAAACCCGACTGCCGGCCATGGCTTGCCGCCCTGCATCTCGATCAGTCCGTCGTATCGGCCGCCGGCGCAGATCGTGCCCTGGGCGCCGAGGTCGTCGCTGATCCATTCGAACACCGCGTGGCTGTAGTAGTCCAGACCCCGCACCAACCGAGTATTGACGTGATGTTCGACGTTGAGTTTGTCGAGCAGTTCCAGCAGTTTGTCGAAGTGCTGACGTGATTCTTCACCCAGGAAATCAGACAGCGATGGCGCACCGTCGAGTGCTTCTTGCACTTCAGGATTCTTGCTGTCGAGAATCCTCAACGGATTTCGGTCCAGTCTACGTAGACTGTCCTCATCCAGGCGTTGCTTCCTGGCCTCCAGGAAACCATGCAGCGCGTCGCGAAAGGCCGCCCGCTCCTGCGCCGTGCCGAGGGAATTGACTTCGAGCCGTAGACCCTTTAGCCCGAGCCTGTTCCACAAGCCAGTGCCCAGCGCGATG
>JBFHEJ010000252.1:0-4039 GCA_041584255.1 Lysobacterales bacterium | reverse complement strand
GGCCAGCCTGACGCCGCCGGGATGACCCCGGAGCAGCTCGCTCAGGCGCAGTTCCAGATTCAAAAAATCTACGCCAAGGACATCTCGTTCGAAGTCCCGAACGGACCAGGCATTTTTCAGGAAAAAGGCCAGGCGGACGTCAAGATGAGTCTGTCGCAACGAGTCGAATCGCTGGGTGACAATCTCCATGAGGTAGCCTTGACCGTAACCATCACAGCAACCTTGGATGACAAGACCGCCTACCTGGCCGAAGTAGCCCAGTGCGGGATATTCCTGATCAAGGGCTTTCCGGAACAGGCGATGCACGCCATCGTCAACACGGTGTGCCCCAACACGTTGTTTCCATACGCTCGTTCCAACATCGCCGAATTGGTGACCCACGGCGGATTTCCCACTTTGACGCTGCAGCCTGTGAATTTTGATCAGCTGTATGCTCAGCGCCTACAGGAAGCCACCGCCAATCAGCAGGGCCAGGGGCCGAACCAGGGCACGGGCGGCAACGGATCCGGGCCGGTTCCACCCCAGTTCACGACGGATTCCTGATCATCCGTCGCGATGAGCGCGCCTCCGCCGGTACCGGCCTCGGGTAACGTTGCACCAGAGGAAAAGGGCCGGCCGCGGCAACCGGCCCGCGCAGCCATCCTCGGCGCTGGATCCTGGGGAACCGCGCTTGCAATGCAGGTTGCCCGGCGTGGCCACACGGTGCTCCTATGGGGGCGCAACCCGGAGCACATCCGTTCTATTAGTGTTGCCCGGGAGAACAAGCGTTTTCTGCCCGGGATGATCTTGCCCGAGGGCGTGGAGCCCGAAGCCTCTCTTGAGCGAGCGCTGGCGTCCTGCGATGAAATCATCGTGGCGGTCCCCAGCAGCGCATTCTCGGGCATCGTAGATTCAATCAGTGCCCAGATTGTCGGTGGACGCGGTCTCTCGTGGGCCTGCAAGGGCCTGGAGCCCGGTAGTGGTCGATTTCTTCACGAGGTCGCCCGGGAACGCCTGGGAGACGCCACCCCGCTCGCAGTGATTACGGGACCTTCATTTGCTGCCGAAGTGGCGAAGAATCTTCCAACCGCCGTCACCGTTGCGGCAACGGAGGAGAGCTATGCAGAGCGCATCGTCTCGCTCCTTCACGGCGGCAGCTTCAGAGCCTACACCAGCGACGACATCAAGGGCGCCGAACTTGGCGGGGCGGTGAAAAACGTGTTGGCGGTTGCTACGGGCATCTGCGACGGCCTGGGTTTGGGTGAAAACGCGCGGGCCGCTCTGATTACCCGCGGGCTGGCCGAGATGATGCGCCTGGGGCAGGCCCTGGGTGCACAGGAACGAACGCTAGTCGGCCTTGCCGGCATGGGTGACCTGGTGCTGACATGTACCGGAGCGTTGTCACGCAACCGGCGTCTTGGCCTGGCCTTGGGTGCAGGCAAGGGGCTGGAAGACGCGGTGGCGGAGATTGGCCAGGTGGTCGAAGGCGTCGGCACTTCCGAGGAAGTTTGGCGTCTCGGCCGCATGCATGGGGTGGAACTGCCGATATCCGAACAGGTCTACGGCATTATCCACAAGGCCTGGGATCCCAGCGAGGGTGTGCGACGGCTGCTCTCCAGAGAACCGAAATCAGAAACCGAGTAATTACGGGGGCAATCCAGGCCCTCGGCGTCGTTTGCGACGAAGCGAATTTCCCATAATGTTGCGATGTTGCAGACTCTGCCGCGATTCACCATTTCAGCTCGATGGCGCCTATTTAAGCAACTTATTGATTTAAATGGTTTTTAACCTTGACTTTACCATTCGCTGGGGTATGGATGCGAATTTGACAGTACCCCTCATGCGGCGTATTGTTGACCTCCGCGACACAACATCTTGTGTCTGATGATAAACCAGAGCACAATAGATTGTGCCGATATACAAATAAAACCAAGGGATTAAGCGGGTTAATTCATGAGCAGCGTGCAGGTTGAGGCGATTGGTGCTGATTCAAAAGAAATTCCCTACCAGGAAGCAAGCCTGGATATCTGGGATAAGAAATACCGGCTGAAGTCAAAGAACGGGGAGATCATCGATCAGACCATGGACGACACCTTCAAGCGGGTGGCGCGGGCTCTGGCCGATGTCGAAGTCAGCAAGGACAAGCGCGAATCGTGCTACGAGTCGTTCCTGTGGGCCCTGCGCCATGGCGCGATACCCGCGGGGCGCATCACTTCCAACGCAGGTGCGCAGGCGCACAAGCCCGCGACGTCGACCATCAACTGCACCGTGTCGGGAACCATCGAAGACTCGATGAACGACATTCTCGCCAAGGTGCACGAGGCCGGGCTGACGCTCAAGGCCGGGTGCGGTATTGGCTACGAATTTTCCACGCTGCGGCCAAAAGGGGCTTACGTGTCCGGGGCGGGCGCGTACACCTCGGGGCCACTCAGCTTCATGGATATCTACGACAAGATGTGTTTCACGGTCTCTTCCGCCGGCGGTCGACGCGGCGCCCAGATGGCGACCTTCGATGTGGGTCACCCGGACGCCATGGAATTCATCCGGGCCAAGCGCGAGGATGGGCGGTTGCGCCAGTTCAACTGTTCGCTGCTGATCACCGATGAATTCATGAAGGCAGTCGAAGAAGACGGCGACTGGCCGCTGGTGTTTCCAATCAGCGAAAACGAAGCCGAGGACATCGATGTAGAGAACGCCAGTGACATCCTCTGGCGCGAGTGGCCGACGACGCGTGGCTACGTGACACGCGACGACGGACTGGTGGCCTGCCGCATTTACAGAACCGTGCCCGCGCGGCGGATGTGGGACATGATCATGTCATCCACCTACGACTTCGCCGAGCCCGGGTTTATCCTGATCGACCGCATCAACGAGATGAACAACAACTGGTTTTGCGAGAACATTCGCGCCACCAACCCCTGCGGAGAGCAGCCGCTCCCGGCGTACGGAGCCTGCCTGCTCGGTTCTGTCAATCTCACTCGTTTCGTCGAACACCCGTTCACAGCCAAAGCGCGGTTCAACTGGGAAGAGTACGACCAGGTGGTGCGGATATTCACTCGCATGCTCGACAACGTGGTCGAGATCAATGGCCTCCCGCTGGAGCGTCAACGCAAGGAAATTGCGCGCAAAAGGCGCCATGGCATGGGATTCCTCGGTCTTGGCTCGACACTGACGATGCTTGGAATGCGTTACGGCTCTCCGGAATCGATCGAGTTCACGGAAAAGGTATCGCGGGAAATGGCGTTGTCGGGCTGGCGCGAGGCCCTGGCGCTGAGCCGTGAAAAAGGGCCGGCGCCGATCATGCACGAGGAGTTCGCGATCACCGGTGATATGCTGCGCCGCCGCCCCGAGCTGCAGGCTGATGGATATAAGGTCGGCGACAAAGTGAAAGGCAGGGTTCTTCATGCGCGCTATAGCCGTTACATGCAGAACGTCGCCCAACTCGATCCGGATCTCGTGGAAGCGCTGTCGGAAGAAGGCGCCCGCTTCACGCACCATACATCCATTGCCCCGACGGGCACGATCTCGCTTTCCATCGCCAATAACGTATCGAATGGCATTGAACCCAGCTTCGCCCACCACTACAGCCGCAACGTCATCCGCGAGGGGCGCAAGACCAAGGAAAAGGTGGAGGTGTTCAGCTACGAGTTGCTGGCCTATCGCGTGCTGGTAAATCATGGGGCAATGCCGGACGCGGAGGATCCTGAATCAAGCCTGCCGGACTATTTCGTCACAGCGTCAGACATCTCTCCCAAAGAGCATGTTGATATTCAGGCCGCGGCGCAGAAGTGGATCGACTCGTCCATCTCCAAGACCGCCAACGTGCCGACCGAATATCCCTACAAGGACTTCAAGGACATCTACACCTACGCGCACAGCAAGGGGCTCAAGGGCTGTACGACCTTCCGCTTCAATCCCGAGGCGTTCCAGGGCGTGCTGGTGAAGGAAAAGGACCTGAAGAACACGACGTACACGTTTACCCTCGACGACGGCTCCAGGATCGAGGTCCGGGGCGACGAGGAGATCGAATACGACGGCGAGGTGCACACCGCCGCGAATC
>JBFHEJ010000251.1:0-4101 GCA_041584255.1 Lysobacterales bacterium | reverse complement strand
TGACCACGATGGGCGCGTCGATATCGTGGTCGGCAACCCCATGGACGCTTACTACCTCTACCGCAACACCTCAACGGCGGGAAACTGGCTCAGCCTGAGCCTCGTTGGCAGCGGGCCGGTCAATCGAGATGCCGTGGGCACGCTGGCGGTGCTCGAATTATCGGATGGAAGATCCCTTCGCCGACGTGTCCACATTGGTTCGAGTCTCGGTGCCGATCATCAGCGTGCCCTGCATTTCGGACTGGGCAGCGCCAATCCGGTGGAGCTGACGATCACCTGGCCAAATGGGATGGTTGAGGTGCTTGACAACTTGCCGACCAATCAGTCAATGATTCACAGCTTTTCGTTACCCGAATTGATCCTCAACACCGGATTTGAATGATTTGCGCCTGATGAAGGCGGTCCTGAACCCGCCTACTCGGTATAAAACTGCTGTCGAAAATCAAGCAATAACGGCTCCGGTTCTCCTTCCGGCAAGACCTCGAGTTTGAACTGGTAGGTCTCGAGGTTGTGGACCGGGAATTCGCCGACGTAGTAGATCGCGCCTTCCGCATCGCGGATTTCACGCAGGGCGATCTCACGACGTTGTCCCGTCAGATTGGCGGCGTGCACCTCAATGCTTGCGGCGACCGCCGTCTCGGGCTGGTCATCGGACGCGGGTTTACTCATCACCGTGACATTCAGCAGCGCGCGGTTAGATGATCGCTGGATGCCATAACCCTGCGCTACCTGTGGCGGCAGCAGGTCGGTCCGCAACGCGTTGTAGTGCACGATATAGTTGTTGAACTCGCGGGATTGCTGGGCCAAAGCCGTAACGGTGACCGCTGTAAGGCCGATGGCCAGGGCTGCAGTCTGCGCAGCAAAAATCAAGGTTTTTCTCATACTCACCATCCTAGCAGAAGCATCAGAAATCGTATCGCAATCAGGGCGAACAGGGGAGACAGGTCGATACCGGCAATCGGTGGAATAATTTTTCTGAATGGCCGCAACACAGGTTCCGTGAGCTGGAATATCAGGGGGACGATAGGGTGCCTCACGCGGCCGCCGATCCAGCTCAGGATGACGCCGACAATGATCAGCACGGTGTAGGTGAGCAGCAACATCATCACCAGCTTGATACCCGCATACACGATTATCTGCAGCGGTGAAAGGGTCGCCGCCCCGATCGCGGTGACCAGGAACACGCCGGCTGCCTGAAGGAGGTACATCACGACCACCGAGCCGGTGTCCACCGGGCCGATCGACGGAATGATGCGCCTGAAGGGCACGACAACGGGGTTGGTCACGCGGATCAGAAACTGCGACAGCGGGTTGTAAAAGTCGGCGCGCACGCACTGCAACAGGACCCGAAGCAAGATGGCCGCCACGTACAAGTCGATCAGCGTTCCGATCAGGTAGGAAACCGCATGGTAGGCTGAGCCCGCCATCATTTAGCGCCGGTGGTCAAATCAGCCGCCAAGCTCGCGCCCGCGCTGGGTCGCGGCGCTGACCGCATGGCGTATCAGGTCCCTGAAGCCATGCGCCTCGAGCACTTCAATGGCCGCCTGGGTCGTGCCGCCGGGGGAGGTCACGCGCTTTCTCAGCATCGCCGGGGGCTCCCCGGCATGGATCTGCAGGGCGCCCGCGCCCTCGGCGGTATGCAGGGCCAGTTTCAGCGCGTCCTGCTCGGAAAGACCCAGTTCGGCACCTGCCTGGGCCAGCGCTTCGGTCAAAAGAAAGAAATAAGCGGGCCCGCTTCCGGACACCGCCGTGACCACGTCCATCAGCGATTCGTCCTCCACCCATAACACCTCCCCGCCGGCCTGCATGATTCGTTCAGCTTGCTCACGATGATGAGGCCGGCAGGCCGCGTTGGCGTAAAGCCCGCAGAAACCGCGGCCAATCAGTGCCGGAGTATTGGGCATGGCGCGGACTATGGGCGTGGAGGCGCCAAGTGCTTTTTCGAGGCCGCTGACGGTGCTGCCGGCAGCAATGGAAAGCACCAGCTGGCCGTCTTCGATCGCGGGGGCCAGGTCTTCAATCGCATCAGCCATGACCTGGGGCTTGACCGCCAGGACGACCACGTCCGACCCGGGCGCTGCTTCACTGCCCCGAACGAACGTGTCGATGCCGTATTCCCGCATTAATCGCTGGCGGGCGTCTTCACTGGGGTCTGCGACGCGGATGTTAAGGTCTGCCCTCGCCTTGCGCAGCCCCGCAATCAGGGCTGACGCCATGTTGCCGCCGCCGATGAATGTGATGTCCAACTCTGCCTCCGCTCGGTTCCCGGATTATTCTCGTGGGCCAAAGATATCCGTGCCAACGCGCACCATTGTACTGCCCGCCAGGATCGCCCGTTCCATGTCCGCCGACATCCCCATGGACAGTGTGTCGAGCGCGTGGCCGGCAGAGCGGCAGTCGTCGAACAGCGCTTTCATGCGCTGAAAACTCTCATCTGCTGCACCGCCCCCGTCGACCAGTGCCGGAATGGCCATCAGCCCGCGCAGGCGTATGCGAGGCAATGACTCAGCGATTTTCGCCAGCGCGATCGCATCACCCGGCAGACAACCCGCTTTTTGCGGTTCCAGGTCAATATTGACCTGCAGGCAGACGTTCAGCGGCCCGAGCGATTCCGGCCGCTGGCTTGCCAGCCTGCGCAAAACTTTTTCACGATCCACGCTTTGAACCCAGTTGAAATGTGCTGCGATTTCGGCCGTCTTGTTGGACTGGACGGCGCCGATAAAATGCCACTCGAGCTGGAGATCGTGTAGCCCGGCCTGCTTGTCCAACGCCTCTTTTACAATGTTTTCGCCAAAGGCCTGTTGGCCAAGCTCGTGGAGCACGCGAATCTTACTGGCCGGTTGACGCTTGGAAACGGCCAGCAGTTGGACCTCGGAAGGTACCCTTCCAGCGACCCTGCAGGACTTCTCCAGGCGTGCAGACACGGCGTTAAGATTTTCCTTCAAGTTATTCATCTTGCGGCAAGACTATGCTTTAAACTATGGTAAAGTTCGAGGTCCAATACCGAGCAGCGACTTCAGGGAATTGAATTCGTTCTCAGGGGGTCGACGGCGCAGCATTGTAACGCGTCGCTCAGCGGTCGAAGGAGGGAAGATGGATATTGCAGAACTTCTCGCATTTGCGGTTAAGAATAACGCTTCGGATTTGCACTTGTCTTCCGGATTGCCACCCATGATTCGCGTGGACGGTGATATCCGCAGACTGACGCTCCCCCCGATCGACACACCGCAACTCACGGAACTGCTGTACAGCACCATGAGCGACCAGCAGCGGCGAGATTTTGAAGCTAACCTGGAAGTGGATTACTCCTATGGCGTGACCGGGCTGGCCCGGTTTCGCGTCAACTGTTTTCACCATGATCGTGGCGTTGGCGGCGCCTTTCGAACCATTCCGGACGAAGTCTGGAAGCTGGAAGACATCGGTGCGCCGCCGATCTTTCGTGACATCATTGATGTTCCACGCGGCCTGGTGCTGCTCACCGGCCCAACCGGCTCGGGCAAGTCAACCACCCTGGCCGCCATGATCGACCACCTCAACGGCTACGTGGAAGGCCACGTACTGACCATCGAGGACCCCATTGAATTTCTGCACACCTCGCGCAAATGCGTGATCAACCAGCGCGAGGTGCATCGTGACACGCACGGTTTCAACCAGGCCCTTCGCGCGGCCCTGCGAGAAGACCCGGACATCATCCTGGTGGGTGAGATGCGTGACATCGAAACCATCCGCCTGGCAATGACCGCGGCAGAAACCGGCCACCTCGTGTTCTCGACTTTGCACACAAGTTCCGCGCCCAAGACAGTAGACCGCATCATCGATGTTTTTCCCGCCGGGGAAAAAGCCATGGTTCGTTCAATGCTCTCTGAGTCGCTTCGCGCCGTCATTACGCAGACGTTGCTCAAGCGTGTCGGCGGCGGGCGCGTGGCCGCCTGGGAGATCATGGTCGCCACCCCAGCCATCCGCAACCTGATCCGCGAGGACAAGGTGGCGCAGATGTACTCCTCGATCCAGACCGGTGCCAACTACGGCATGCAGACGCTCGACCAGTGCCTGCAGGACCTGGTCAAGCGCGGCCTGGTGACGCGCCAGCAGGCCATTTCC
>JBFHEJ010000250.1:0-4143 GCA_041584255.1 Lysobacterales bacterium | reverse complement strand
TCATCAGGCTGGCTGTCCCACTGCTGAGTCTGATCTACCTGGTCCACACATTGAAGGGTATGGGCGCGACCACGGGCCGCGTCGTCATGTTCGCCGCCTGGTGCTTTTTCTCCCTTTGCTGCTGGTGGTTCGTTACATCACTGCCGTTCTACCTGCTGCTTCACGCCGGCGCCATCTGGCTAATACGAAGCCTTTTCGCCTACTCAAGCCTGATCCCGGCAATGCTGGACCTGGCATTGACGGCCTGTGCCGCCATCGCATTTTCCTGGGCGTTCATGCGTACCGGCAGCGTCTTCCTCGCCACTTGGTGCTTTTTCCTGGTGCAGGCCCTTTGGACGCGCATCCCTAACCGGCTGAAGCATCATTCCCCGCGCCAGGCACCTGAAACCGGCAGCGATGAGTTCGAACAAGCCAGGCGTCGCGCTGACGCGGCGCTGCGCCAACTTTGCAGCCACTAAGGCTGCGGCGAGAGCCATCTCACCCACACCCGAAAGGAGGAACGACCCATGAGAACCAAGTTACTGACCCTGGCGCTGTTCGCCGTGACATTCGGCGCAGTGCTGTTCTATCCCCAATTGCAGGCCACATATGGCCACTCCGGGACCCAGACTACGGTGTTGGCGCTGCCTACGCAGTCGCCGCGTATCGACGTCGTGTTCGCCCTCGATACGACCGGCAGCATGTCCGGGCTTATTGAAGCAGCCAAGGAGAAAATCTGGTCGATCGCCAGCACGATGGCCTCCGCCCAGCCGACCCCCGAAATTCGCATCGGCCTCGTCGCTTACCGCGATCGCGGTGACGCGTATGTCACCCGTGTAGTCGATCTTTCCAGCGATCTCGACTCGATTTACGCGACCCTGATGGATTTTCAGGCGGATGGTGGCGGCGACACCCCCGAGAGCGTCAACCAGGCCCTCAACGACGCAGTCCACGCCATGTCCTGGAGCGAAGGCGATCAGGCTTACCGGGTCATCTTCCTCGTTGGTGACGCGCCACCCCACATGGATTACAACGAACAGCAATACCCTGAAATCATCAGTGAGGCACGGGCGAGGGGAATCGTGGTCAACACCATACAGTGCGGCAACTTGGGCACCACGGTGAAACCGTGGAACGCCATCGCCAGCCTGGGCGACGGTGACTTCCTGCACGTGGACCAGTCGGGCAGCGCCGTGGTGATGAACACACCCTTCGACGCCGAAATCGCGGCACTGTCGGCACAGCTCGACGCCACACGTCTGTACTATGGCAGCAAGGAACAGAAGGACGCCATGAAGTCCAAGGTCGCCGCGACCGAAAAACTTCATGCCAGCGCTTCAGATGCTTCCAAGGCCCGTCGAGCGGTATTCAACGCCGGTGAGAGCGGGCGCAAGAACCTGTTGGGTGAAAACGAACTGGTCGACGCCGTCGCCAGCGGGAAAGTGGCACTTGATGAACTCAACGCCGACCAGTTGCCGGAAGCGCTTGAGCCACTGCCCGCGGAGCAGCAGGCGCAAATCATCGCCAAGCTCGCGCGCGAGCGATCCGAGCTTCAAAATCGCATTGTCGAGCTCGCCGACAGCCGCCAGGAATACATCGCCGAGAAAGAAGAAGAGGCCGGTGGCTTCGACGATTCCCTCGACCGGAAACTCTACGAAGTAGTGACGAAGCAGGCCAAACAGGCGGGCTTCGAGTATGCCGAGGCGGAAGGACCGGAGTACTGATTCACCGGAGTGAATCCATGGCCCGGCGACGGCTGCCTTCGTGACCACACCTGCGAATGGCAGCCGTCGTGCTTTTCGATTGCGGCAGGGCCAGGTGAATGCTCGCGCTAGCGCTCCCTGCCGGACATCAGGTCATGCACGATCTCCCCTTCCAGCATCGTCATGACCGCCTGCGTTTCCGAGATGTCCGCTGCGTCGATCTCGAACAGGTTGCGGTCGAGAACGACGAGGTCGGCAAATTTTCCGACTTCGATGGACCCTGTGTCCGCTTCCAGGCCATTGACGAAAGCTGCATGAATCGTGAAAGCGGCAATCGCGTCTCCAAGTGAAATTTGCTGTTCGGGGGTCAGCACATCGCCATCGGGCGTAGCCGGGTTGGAACGCCGCACGGCCACCTCGATTTGAGGATAGGGATTGGCAGTGGACACCGACCAGTCGCTGCCAAATGCGACCGTGCCCCCGCTTTGCAGGACACTCGCGATCGGATACAGCCATTGACCGCGCTCGGGGCCGATGAACGGCAGGGTAAGCTCGGTGATGTAATCGTCGGGATAGGCCCAGAGTGGCTGAAAATTGGCCACCACATCTAGTTCGGCAAAGCGGGGAATATCGGCCGGGTCGATCACTTCGAGGTGAGAGATATGGTGCCTGGAGACGGATCCGGGATTGCTGTTCCGCGCATGCTGAACCGCATCAAGGCATTGACGGACCGCTGCATCGCCAATGGCATGGAAATGGACCTGGAACCCTGCGGCGTCCAGCGAGGTCACGACCTCACTGAGAAAATCCGGTTCGATCATTTCGATCCCGGTAGGATTGCCCGCCACCAGGTAGGGCTCCAGCATGGCCGCCGTGTAGTTCTCAATCACGCCGTCCTGCATGATCTTGACGCTGCCGGCGTTGACGCGTCCCCGGCTGAATTTCGCGCGGAGTTCCTTTTTCGCCTCAACATCGGCCAGCGTCCCGTCCCGCTCCCACCACTGGGCTGCCACCACCCGCATGGTCAGCTCCCCGGCGGCATCGAGCGCGGCATAGGCTTCCAGGTCCGGCACCCTCACGGAAGCGTCCTGCATGGCTGTAATGCCATAGGCATTGAGCAAGTTAATGGCGTAGCGCAGCCCGGACAGGCGCTTTTCCAGTGTCACCGGCGGCAGATGGCGCTCGACCAGGTTCATGGCGCCTTCCTGCAAACTCCCAAGCGGCTCCCCGCTTGCGGGATCGCGATCGATGATCCCGTCTTCGGGATCGGGCGTTGCCGCCGTGATGCCGGCAATTTCAAGCGCTCGGCTGTTTACCCAAGCGGTATGCCCGTCAGCACTGGGGAGGTAAACCGGCCGGTCGGGAACGATTTCATCCAGCAGGCTTTTCGACGCCAGGCCGCCCGGACCGAAGGCCGACAAGTACCAGCCACCGCCGCTCACCCAGGCTTCATCCGGATGCCGGTCTGCGCACGTTCGAACGATCTCGATGTATTCATCGACCTCGTTCACGTTGTTGAGATCACAGGTCTGGGCTTGGATACCGGCACCGATGGGGTGAATGTGGGTGTCCTGGATCCCCGGCAGCACCATTCGACCATCGAGTTCGATGACTTTCGTGCGCTCACCGATCAGTCCGGAAGCCGCAGCGTTGTCGCCCACGAATATAATCCGGCCCTGCTTCACAGCCAGGGCTTCGGCCCAACTTTGCTGTGGGTCGACGGTGTAAATCGTTCCACCCAACAGCACCATGTCCGCCAATTCCGGCATCGCGCTCGCAGCAGAGTCGGATGGTTCCGAAACCTGGCTGGCATCGCAGGCCGCCAGCACCAGCAGCGGCATTCCCAGCAGAAAAGTTCGTTTTACCCCTGTGTAACAATTGCGCATGAATCGATACGCCAGCAAGCAGCCTGGCATATTCTCAAACAGCTTCGGCAGTTGCGCAATGGAAACTATTGCGCGGTGGTCATATCCTTAGCACTATTCACCCAGGAGGGAGAACCAAGGACATGATGTCGAAACTCACCAAATTCTCAGTCGTACTGGCGTGCGGGATTTGCCTGGCTTCGGAAGCCGTTGCCCAGCAGTTCGAAATCTACGTCAGCGACGCCGCCAATTTCCAGGTGCCGCCCTGGCAAATCCTGAAGTTCGACCAGAATGGCAATAACCCTGAGGTATTCATCGACCAGAACCTGGGTTGGCCCCAGGACATCTTGTTCCTCGAGGGTGAAGGCACCGTGCTGATTTCCAACCTGAACACGGGCACCATTACCCGCTACGACGCTGACACGGGTGCATTCGTCGACAATTTCGCCACCGCCATCAGCGGTCCAACGCGAATGAAGATCGGACCTGACAACTTGCTGTACGTGTTGCAGTGGAACAATAATCAGCCGGTGCGCCGCTACCAGCTCAATGGCACTTTCGTCGACAATTTCACCAGCATCGGCGTCAACCAGGCG
>JBFHEJ010000249.1:0-4176 GCA_041584255.1 Lysobacterales bacterium | reverse complement strand
CGGCCGCCGTCAGCATCCTCGACCTTCTGTTGATGCCTTCCCGTACGGCCAAAGCGCTGGCCAGAATACTCGAACCCATGCTGCTTCACGAGGCGGTCGGTCACGGGCTCGAGGGCGATTTCAATCGCAAAGGGGTCTCCGCCTACAGCGGTCGAATGGGCCAGCAGGTGGCGGCGGGATGCGTCACCGTGGTCGATGACGGCACCATTGCGCAACGCCGCGGCTCACTCACCGTGGACGATGAAGGCACGCCGACCTCCCAGACCGTGCTGATCGAACAAGGCCGCCTTGTCGGCTACATGCAGGACAAGCTGAACGCCAGGCTCATGAACATGCCGTTCACGGGTAACGGGCGCCGCGAGTCCTTTGCCCACCTGCCCATGCCGCGGATGACCAACACCTTCATGCTGGCTGGCAAGCACGATCCGGCTGAAATCATCGCTTCGGTGGAAAAAGGCCTGTACGCGGTGAATTTCGCCGGCGGCCAGGTGGATATCACCTCCGGTCGGTTTGTTTTTTCCGCCAGCGAGGCCTATCTCATCGAGGCTGGAAAGGTCACGCGGCCTGTGCGCGGTGCGACCCTGATCGGCAACGGACCCGACGTCATGAACCGGGTGAGCATGGTCGGTAACGACCTCAAGCTGGACGCCGGGATCGGAGTTTGTGGTAAAGAGGGGCAAAGCGTGCCGGTGGGGGTGGGCCAGCCGACCCTGCGCATCGACGGGCTCACCGTGGGGGGCACCCAAGGGGGATCATGACTGAAGGCGCGTTGACACAGGGCAGCTCCTTCGAGCGCGAGGCTGAGCTGCGTCGTCTCGAAGCCATTGTGCGCGACATGCTCGAACAGGCCCGGCGCCTGGGCAGCACGCAGGCGGAGGTGCTGGCGCATTCCAGCCAGGGCCTGGCAGTAACGGTGCGCATGGGTGACATCGACGTGCTCGAACATACCCGTGACAGCGGCATAGACCTCACCGTGTACAAGGGCCGCAGAAAGGGTCATGCCAGCTGTGCCGATCTCAGCCACGACTCCATTGCCAAGTGCGTGCAACGCGCCATGGATATCGCCCGGTTTACCCAGGAGGACGCTGCCAGCGGGCTTGCATCTCCCGAACTGATGGCCAGCGAGTTCCCGGACCTCGAACTGTGGCACCCGATCCCGCTCGACGCCGAGGCGGCCGTCGAGCGGGCCTTGAGCATCGAGGCGGCCGGACGGGAAGACTCGCGGATTACGAATTCCGAGGGCGCCAGCGTAAGCGCTGGCCACGGCATTTCGGTTTACGGCAACTCGCATGGATTCATCGGCCGCAGCAGCGGAACACGGTTCGGTCAGAACTGCGTCCTGATCGCGGGAGAGGGCGATGCCATGCAGCGCGACTACAGCTTTGACTCGCGACGCAGTCTGGCCGACCTCGAAATGGCCGAAGTTACGGGGCGGGAAGCGGCCCGGCGCACGGTCAGGCGACTGGGCGCGCGCAAGATCGGCACTGAACGGATGCCGGTCTTGCTCTCTCCTGAAGTGGCGCGCGGGTTTATCGGCCACCTGATTGGCGCGGTCTCGGGCCCCGCGCTCTATCGCAACGCTTCGTTTCTCAAGGACGCGGCCGGCAAGCAATTGTTCCCGGACTGGGTAACCGTCAGCGAACGGCCTCGCACGCCGCGAGGACAGGGCAGTGCCTGCTTCGACGGTGACGGCGTCGCCACCCGATCACGCAATATCATCGAGGACGGGGTGCTGACCGGCTACGTCCTGTCGGCCTATTCGGCGAGGCGGCTGGGCCTGGAGACCACGGCCAATGCCGGCGGTGTGCGTAACGTCCTGCTCCAACCCGGAGGCACCGGTAACGGCCAACCCTGGCGCCAGGTTACCCGCGGGTTACTCGTCACCGAGGTCATGGGCCAGGGCGTCAGCCTCGTTACCGGCGACTATTCCCGCGGCGCATCCGGTTTTGTCATAGAGGACGGCGAGTTGACGTATCCCGTCGAAGAGGTGACCATCGCCTCCAACCTGGCGGACATGTTCGCCGGCCTGCAACTGGCCGGCAGTGATGTCGATACGCGCGGAAACATCCAGTCCGGCACACTGCTAATCGACGAGATGATGGTGGCCGGGCAGTGACGCTGTTCAGACTGCTCAGAATCGGCGCCCTTCTGACTGTATTGATCATCGTTGCGGCCAGCAGCTGGCTGACAGAGCGGCGGCTGGCCAGTTGGGAGCGGCCGCTGTGGGTGACCTTTTATCCTATTGCCGCCGACGACGGTGACGACACCCGGCTTTTCGTGCGCAATGTCGACGAAGAGTCCTTCAGCCAGATCAATGAGTTCTTCCAGACTCAGGCGCGACGTTTCGGTATTGACCTGACCCCGGTCGTCAACGTCCAGGTGGCGCCGGTGGTAAGAGACTTGCCGCCGGAGATTCCCGACCGGCACGCGCCGCATGAGGTGGCGTGGTGGAGTCTGAAGATGCGCTGGTATGCCTGGAACCTGGATCGCAAGGACGGTTTGGTCGAACCGGACATCCAGGTTTTTGCTTTGTACCACGGCAGGAACGGAAAGACCGAAAAACGGATATCGGTGGGGATGCGCAAGGGCATGTACGGGCTCGCCAATCTCTACGCTTCGAATCGATTGAATTCACGAAACCAGATCGTCATCGCGCACGAACTGCTTCACGTGCTCGGCGCCACCGACAAATACAGTCTCGGCAATAACGAGCCGCTGTATCCTCACGGCTATGCCGACCCAAATCAGCGGCCGCTGTTTCCGCAGACCCGCTGCGAGATCATGGGTGGGCGCACGCCGGTTTCGGCCGTTCAATCCGTCATGCCCCGAGCGCTTTCGAATTGCACCATCGGCATTCAGACCGCGCGCGAAATCGGGTTCTACGACCAGCTTCTCGACTAAATCCACACCTGCGCGGTTGCGGCGTAAAGAGTCGCCGGATATCCTGTCGCGCGCGCCACCTGCGGAAAAAAAATGATGCGACGAATACTGGTTGCCGGAAATTGGAAAATGAACGGCTCGACCGCCATGATCAGTGAACTGCTTGGCGGCATTGTGGCGCGGGCCGAGGAAAGGCCCGACGTCGACCTCGCGGTTTTTCCGCCGCATCCCTACCTGGCGCTGGTTGAAAGGCTTGCCGGAGGCAGTCCGGTTGCCTGGGGTGGCCAGACGCTTAATCCTGCGCCCAAGGGGGCGCACACAGGTGAAGTTTCGGCGTCAATGCTGCTGGATTTCGGGTGCCGCTATGTCCTGGTGGGTCACTCTGAGCGACGCACGCTTTATGGCGAAAACGACCGCGAAGTTGCGTTGCGTTTCGGGGCCGCATTGGAAGCCGGACTGTGCCCGGTTCTGTGCGTCGGCGAGACGCTGGCTGAACGCGAGTCGGGAAAGACCGAAACTGTCGTAGCCCGTCAAATCGACGCCGTACTGGAGCATAGCGGAATAGCAGCCTTCGGCAGCGCGGTGGTCGCCTACGAGCCGGTTTGGGCGATCGGAACGGGCAGAACAGCGACCCCCGACCAGGCCCAGGCCGTCCACGCTTTCATCCGTGACAAATTGGCGGGGCAGGATGCTACAATTAGCGGTCAACTACGTATTTTGTACGGCGGCAGTGTGAACGGTTCCAATGCCGCCGATTTATTTGCCCGGGACGATATTGACGGTGGGCTTGTCGGTGGCGCTTCGCTAAAGGCGGAGTCTTTCCTGGAAATCCGGGACGCAGCCTGAAATCCGACCTTCGGCTGCAGTGCCGTTGACCCCATATGAAGACTGAGGATCGTTCCTGAGGGCCAGAGAGAACAGGTATGCAAATTCTGAACATTTTTCATGTGCTGGTAGCGATTGCACTGGTTGCATTCGTGCTGATCCAGAAGGGACAGGGCGCGACTGCCGGCGCTTCCTTTGGTGCCGGCGCATCGGCGACCGTATTCGGTTCGCGCGGCGCCGGAACGTTCCTGACGCGCGCCACATGGGTGCTGGCGGCGCTGTTTTGCGTCATCAGCCTGACCATGGCGGTGGTCGTGTCGCGCACGGTGGGTGTGCCTGAGACCGACCTGGGCGTGGTGGCCGATGCCCCGGCGCAGCAAGAAGTGGTCAGCGAGGACCAGGACCTTCCCCCCGGCGCTGAAGTTTCCCTTTCCGGGGACGACTCGTCCGCCAGTGACATTCCAGCGCTGG
>JBFHEJ010000248.1:0-4196 GCA_041584255.1 Lysobacterales bacterium | reverse complement strand
CTCACACCATTCATGCCAGCTCTCGCGATTGAACGCCTCCCCGCGGCTCTTGACTTCGTAGTCGTACTGGGAATTATCGACCAGCGTTTCGTCGGCATCAGTGGCAATCGCCCAGGTGCCCCGCGCTCGGCCTTCAGCCAGTACCTCAATGCGTTGCGTTGCCAGCAGGAATGTTTGTTCGAGAATGGCGCGATGTTCGGCTGATGTGCGGATCCAATGCAGCGCCTCCGTGTACCAATCTTTGCTGTCCTTGACCGGCTCGGCGGCAATGTCGCTGCTGGAAGGCACCGTTGCGCAGCCTGACAGCAGGCTGATTGCGACAATCAGAATTGACAGCCGGCTCAAATGAGCCTGGGGTGCGGTAAACATGATTTTGATTGTATGGTTCATGCGTTATCCTTGCCGGTTCGTTTAAGTCGCACAAGAACATGATATGCGTACAACTGCTGATTCGACGGCCTTCAAAACCGTCATGATAACCATTTTGGCATGCGTCCTAGCCGCCTGCGGTCGCAGCGATCCGGCCGACCCCACCAAACCGAGAGCGGCGCCTGTCGACGCCGCCGCCGTTGCAGCGGATGCGCCTTCCGTAGGTCACGAGAACATCCTGCTGGCCGAGTGGACCGGCCCATTCGCTGGCGTGCCCGCCTTCGACAAGATGAAGCTGGAAGTCCTCAAGCCGGCGCTGGAGGCAGCGATGGCGGAAGAACTCGCGGAAGTGGAGGCGATCGCGTCGAATCCTGAACCAGCGACCTTTGCAAACACCATCGAGGCGCTCGAACGTTCGGGCCGGACCCTCGACCGCGTCCGGGAATACGATGGCGTCTGGAGCAGCAACCTGTCCAGCGCGGAGTACCAGGCGATCGACCAGGAAATGGCGCCGAAGCTGGCCAATCACAAAACCAGGATCAATCAGAACCGTGCCTTGTTCGAGAGAATTCGGGCCGTCTACGAAGGGGACGAAATGGCCACCCTGCGCCCCGATCAACAGCGGCTGGTATGGCTGATCTACGATGATTTCGTTCGCAATGGCGCAACCCTGGAAGACAAAGACCGCGCGCGCTACGCCGAAATCGACGCCCGCCTGGCCGAGCTGAACACACAGTTCTCCAACAACGTGCTGGCCGACGAGGAAAAGTACGTCGTTTACTTCGATAAAGAGCAGCTCGCCGGGCTACCCGACTCCGTGATGAAGGCGGCGGCCGAGTCTGCGACGCAACGTGGTCAGGCTGGCAAGTACGCGGTGACCAATACGCGCTCATCGATGGCCCCCTTCCTGACCTTTTCGGACGAACGCGACCTGCGCAAGCAGGTCTGGAGAAACTATTACTCACGCGGGGACAACGGTGATGAGAATGACAACAACGCCGTCATCACCGAAATTCTCGCCTTGAGGGACGAGCGGGTTGGCCTGCTCGGATACGACAACTTCGCCGAGTGGCAACTGGAGAACCGCATGGCCAGGGAACCCGCCAATGCCTTTGAACTGATGGAGACGGTGTGGGTGGCCGCCGTCGCCAGGGTTAAAGAGGAAGTCGTCGAGATGCAGGCGGTGGCCGACGCCGAAGGCGCCGATATCACCATCGAGCCGTGGGATTACCGTTACTACGCGGAGAAGGTGCGCAAGGCCAGGTACGACCTGAATTCCGATGAAGTCAAACAGTACCTGCAGCTGGACAAACTGCGCGAGGCCATGTTCTACGTCGCCGGCGAGCTATTCGACTTCAATTTCACGGCATTGCCGGAAAACCAGGTGCCCGTGTTCCATCCCGACGTCAGGGTCTGGGAAGTCACGCGCAAGTCCAGCGGCGAACATGTCGGCCTGTGGTACCTCGACCCCTTCGCACGCCAGGGCAAGCGCTCGGGCGCATGGGCCACGACCTACCGCAGTTATGAATCCTTCGATGGCGAGACCAACGTGCTGGCGGCGAACAATTCAAACTTCGTCAAGGGCACGCCCGGAGAACCTGTGCTGATCTCCTGGGATGACGCCGAAACGCTGTTCCACGAATTCGGCCATGCCCTGCATTACCTGTCGGCCAATGTTGCCTACCCGAAATTCAATGGCGGCGTGCGCGATTACACCGAATTCCAGTCGCAGTTGCTGGAGCGCTGGCTGCTGACCGATCCCGTGATCGAAAATTACATGGTGCATGTCGACACCGGGGAGCCGATCCCTGATGAACTGGTGGCCAAGATCATGGCCGCCAGGAACTTCAACCAGGGCTTCGCGACCACCGAATACCTGGCCTCCGCCTTGATGGATATGTACTACCACACCAACGAGCCGCAGGGGCTCAACCCGCACGCCTTCGAGCGCGAGAAGCTCGCCGAACTGGGCATGCCAGAGGAATTGGTGATGCGCCACCGTAGCCCACACTTCGGCCATATTTTTTCGGGCGAGTCGTACGCAGCCGGGTATTACGGTTACATTTGGGCTGACGTGCTGACCGCCGATGCGGCCGAAGCCTTCGAAGCCGCGCCCGGCGGATACTACGACGAGCAAATGGCGGAAAAGCTGGTCACCCACCTGTTTGCGCCGCGCAATGCGATAGACCCGGCGGAAGCCTACCGGGCTTTCAGGGGCCGGGATGCCGACATGAAGGCCCTGATGCGCGACCGCGGCTTCGCGGTGCCCGAGGACGAACTGGCGGCGACGAACTAGCCGACGGGCTCAATGCCCGCCGCTAGCCGCGGCACTCGGAGACAATTTCCCTGTGAAACTTGCGGTCGTCCTCGAGGATCTCGAAAAACGAATCGAGATACTTGAGCGCTTTCTTGCGGTAGCGCTGGGTCAGCAACGGCTCATCGTCGAACAGGGCCGTGATGGCGCCGCGCAGGTCGAGAATCTGTGCCCGCACCTGTTCCAGCGTGCCGTTATGGGCGCAGTATCCGCGGTACAGCCGGGTCCGGATGGACCGCACCGGCAGAGAGTCTGGCGGTACTGCGTAGGGCGGGTCGACCAGTCCTGTCGAGTCGAAATCGTAAGCGACGGCGATCACCGGGTCCTTCAGGGGATCGAGGCCGATCACCTTGGCGTTGTGGCAACAGCCGTCCGGGCCCGTTAACGGTGACCAATCCAGGTTGCCGATCATCATCTGAAACAGAGCGAGGCGGCTGGCCTCGAGCGGTTCGAGCCGATTCGGCCGGGTCGATTGTATGTCCAATTTCTCCAGGCCCACGCGTCTTGCGACAGCCTTGTCATCCTCGATCACGAACCCGAATCGTGGCTCCAGCGAACCGCCCTGCGCGGTATCGGTGTAGGTAATTTCCAGCGGCCGTACCCGAAAACTGTAGTCCGTCATCAGGTTGTAAATGCGGTAAGCCAGCATTTCGAGGATGTAATACTGCTGCCAGCGCTCGTTGTCGTCACAGTGGGTGACGAGCTTGAGCGACTTTTGATGATGGAACAGGCCCTCCTCTTTGACGCGGTTGCCGAACCGCAGGCGGATGGGCGGAAACTCGCATACGCGCTGGCGCGAAATGCCACGCCGTTCGACTTGCAGGTCGAGCGACTGCAACTCACCGTTTGCATCGGTCCAGCTCAACCTGGCCGGCCAGGATTTCTCGCTTTCATCCCGTTGCAGCGCACGCCAGGACGCGCTGAGCTCAACGTCAACCGGGGCGTTGGACTGGAACAGCACTTCCGCCTCGCGGTCAGCGAGGGCGTGGCCTGAAAGCGCGGCGAATGCGAGCGCCAGGCCCATGCGAAAGTTATGACTGATCATGTCTCCGTGCTCTTTTATTCAGGTGAATTGAGTGCCTGTCCATCCTGCAACGACGCAGCCCGACCGAAAGCTATACTAATTCCATGAGCAATGAAAACAACCACAGCGTTTCACCAGCCGTAATGGCCCTGAAGCTTTTCGCCTGCTATGCCGGGCTGGTTATCGCGGTCGTGGTCTTGATTGGCACCTGGCCCGCTATTGGCAAATCTCTTCCGTTCGGGGGGGCACAACGCGCCCGGAGAAGCCCGCATGCACACGGTGCAGGACCTGAACTCGGGTCAGCCAGGGGCGATTGATTCGCCCGGCGGCGAGGCGACCGGCCCCGTCTTGCAGCTGTAGTTCCTTTTGCCATTTGTCGTGGCGCGCCTGGTCGGTACCATCCTCGCCATACAGCCGGTGGCCTGGACCTACCTGGCCATCACCTATGAACCAGGCTTTCGCAAGACCTTCGTTCACTAACCGATTTTG
>JBFHEJ010000247.1:0-4198 GCA_041584255.1 Lysobacterales bacterium | reverse complement strand
GCCAGGTTGTCCGGGTCGACGTGGGGCGTAATGCCGTGTCCCAGGTTGAACACATGACCGCTGCCCTGGCCGAAACTGTTGAGCGTGTTGTTGGCCTGCTGGCGAACCACGTCCGGATCACACAACAGAATGGCCGGGTCGAGATTGCCTTGCAGTGCCACGCGGTCGCCGACCCGGCGGCGAGCTTCGTGCAGGGTGATCGTCCAATCGAGGCCAAGTGCGCTGCATCCCGTGTTGGCCAGGTCTTCGAGGTGCGTGTTGGCGCCCTTGCTGAAGACGATGACCGGCACCTGACGGCCTTCATTTTCCCGTTTGAGTCCGGAGACGATCTGTTCGATGTAGCGCAGAGAAAATTCCTTGAAGGCTTCGCCCGGCAGGATGCCGCCCCAGGAATCGAAAATCTGCAACGCCTGCGCTCCGGCCTCGACCTGGGCGTTGAGATAGTCGGTGATGGTGTCCGCCAGTTTGCCCAGCAAGGTGTGCATCAACGCCGGCTGGTCATACAGCATCGCCTTGGCCGTGGCGAAATCACGGCTCGAACCGCCTTCGATCATGTATGCGGCCAGTGTCCACGGGCTGCCGCTGAAACCGATGAGCGGCACTGAGCCATCGAGCTCGCGGCGTACCAGGCGGATGGCGTCCATGACGTAGCGCAGAGACTCGTTGACGTCCGGCCTTGGCAGGTTGTGGATTTCCGACTCGGTGTCAATCGGGTCCTCGAATTTAGGGCCTTCGCCCTCGACGAAATACAGGCCCAGACCCATGACATCGGGGATGGTCAGGATGTCGGAGAAGATGATCGCAGCGTCCAGGGGGAACCGCTGCAGTGGCTGGAGTGTGACCTCACAGGCGAGCTCGGGCGTTTTGCACAGCTTCATGAAGCTGCCCGCGCTCTCGCGAACTTTCATGTACTCAGGCAGGTAGCGTCCAGCCTGCCGCATGATCCACAGCGGCGTGCGGTCGGTCGGCTGGCGCAGAAGCGCCCGGATCAGGGTGTCATTCTTGAGTTCGGTCAAAGTTTACGCCCCGTGGATTGAATGGCGCGTACGATATCACGCCTGTCGATGCCCTGATGAATGGATGCCTTGCCGATGTCTTCCAGTAGGATCAGCCTTTGACCGGACGCGAGCGCCTTCTTGTCGAGGGCCATGGCCTCGACCGTCGCCTCCGCGGCAACGTCGCCGGGCCAGCGCAGATCCAGCCCGAACGATTGAAGCAGGCCGCCGAGTCGCTCAGCGCAGCCAGATGGACAAAGGCCGAGATCTTCGCTCAGCCTGGCGGCGGCCATCATGCCAATGGCGACCGCCTCGCCGTGCAAGTAGCGCACATAGCCGGTCTGGGTCTCCAGAGCATGGGCGAAGGTGTGGCCGAAATTGAGCAGGGCGCGCACGCCGTGCTCCTTCTCGTCCTCGGTGACCACCCTCGCCTTGTCGCTGACACAACGGGCGATCATTTGCCGCAGGACGTCGGCTTTCTGCTGTTTGATCGCCTCGACATGGTCTTCGAGCCACACGAACAACGCCGCATCCCCGATGGCGCCATATTTGACCACCTCCGCCATCCCGGCTCGAAATTCTCGTTCCTCCAGAGTGGCGAGCGTCGCGGTGTCGATGATCACGGCGGCAGGTTGATGAAAAGCGCCGATGAGGTTCTTGCCGGCTGCGTGGTTGATGGCGGTCTTGCCGCCTACCGAAGCATCCACCTGGGCCAGCAGGGTGGTAGGGGCCTGAATCAAACGAATCCCGCGCATGTAGCTGGCCGCCGCAAACCCGGCCAGGTCGCCGACCACGCCCCCGCCCAGTGCCACCAGGGTGGCGTCGCGAAGGGCGCCGATTTCGACCAGGCGGTCGAGTATCGCGCGCCAGCTCTCAAACGTTTTGTGCGCTTCGCCTGCCGGAAGCACGAGCGAACCCGCTTCCCGTCCATCCAGCGCACGCAGCAGCGATTCGAGATAGAGCGGGGCGACATTGTCGTCGCTGATCACCAGAACGCTTCCCGCCGGTAGCGCTGACTTCCACACAAACGCGTCACCCAGCAGACCCGCGCCGATATGGACCGGGTAGCTGCTGGCCGGGAGCGCGATCTGAAGGGTTTCGAAAGTTCGATCAGGCATGCTCAAACGCGGCGCAACACTGAGGTTCGTCATTATGCCGCCTGTGGCCCAATGGGTCGATCAACCGTTTTGGTCTGCACACCTGAAATGGCCCTAATCCGATCGAGCCTGCGAATGGCCGGGATCGGATTTTGGCATTGGCGCGAAATGCCGGGCGGGTCATGTTTGTCAACGGGTTTGCGGACGAGGTTGGAGGGTGGAATCAGACTGAACCCGGGGAGTCCCGGAACGCCCGGATGACCTGGGCCAGTCGCTCCGCCGCCAGGTAGATGCTGCGGTTCTGGCTGGGAAATGCGATGTCCGCGACCTCTTCATACAGCGGATTGCGCTGCTCCGCCAGGGTCTTCAGACGTTCCTCGCGGTCGCGGGTCTGAAGCAAAGGGCGTTTTTTGTCCAGGCGAAGGCGTTTGAGCTGCTGGTCGACCGTAGTTTGCAGGTAGACGACGATGCCCGTGCGGCTCATGATTTTCCGGTTTTCCGGTCTCAGCACGCAGCCGCCGCCAGTCGCCACCAGGCAGCCCTGCCGTTTCGAAAGCTCCTCCAGCATGGCCGTTTCCCGTTCCCGGAACCCTTTTTCGCCTTCGATATCAAAGATCAGGTTGACACTCGCCCCGGTGCGCGACTCGAGCTCGGTGTCGCAATCGACAAATTCGAGGCCAAGTCGTTTGGCGGCGCGTTTGCCGATGGTGGTTTTGCCCGATCCCATGGGGCCGACCAGGTAGACATTGGGCTTGGTTAAGGGCATCGGCAGGCGGGTAAAATAGGGTAAATGGAGTGAAGCAGAGGGCGCGTTTCTGTACCATGACGCGATTTTTCCGCCCGCCGGGAAGCGGCAACAATCGCCCCGCCGCCGGCAGGCGCGCTAGCCACACATAGAAACAAAAATGGTCCGTTTTTTCATACTGTTCACTGTGCTGCTGATCGGCCTGTTCACGCTGGAAATTCTACAGCCGGCAGAACAGTACGTCATCCTGCCGTTTACCTCGTTTATCGCCGACATCAGCGTGTGGATCGTCAAGTTCTTCGACGACGACGTGATTGCCTATGGCAACGTAATCCGCGACACGACCTCCGGCTTTGGCGTGCGCATCGAGCGGGGCTGCAACGGGGTGGAGGCGCTGATTATCCTGTTTGCCGCGATTTTTTCCTTTCCTGCCCCACTCAAGAACAAGTTGATCGGCTTCGCGATCGGCTTTTTCGCCATCCAGGGCCTGAACCTGATCCGCATCGTCAGCCTGTTCTATCTCGGTCAGTGGAATGAAGTAGCCTTCGAGTGGTTCCACCTTTATCTCTGGCAGGCGCTGATTATTCTCGATGCGCTGGTGGTGTGGCTGATCTGGCTGCGGACCCTGCCACAGGCCAAGGCCCGCCGCGCAGCCCAACAGGCTGCGGCGACCTGATCCGCAGGAAAAGTAATGCTGAACGAAGAGATCCTCAAGCGATTCAAAGAAGCCATGGACGCGGCCGGCCAGGCCGGCGAGCCCGAGCCGACGGCGATGGTGCTGGGCACCAGCGATCGCGACGGCAACCTTTCGACCCGCGCGGTGCTGCTCAAGGACGTCGATCATCGTGGTTTCGTGTTCTACACCAACACGCTCAGCATCAAGGGGCAGCAACTGCGCGCTGTGCCGCGCGCCGCGGTGACCTTCCTGTGGAAAGCAAGCCAGTGCCAGGTCCATGCAGCGGGCTCGATCGAGCGTGTGACTGAAGAAGAGGCCGACGCTTATTTCGCCAGCCGCGAGCGCGAGAGTCAGATCGGCGCCTGGGCGTCCCGCCAGTCGGAAGTCCTGGAAAGCCGTGAATTTCTCGAAGCACGGGTGGCGGAGTTCGAAAAGAAATTTGCCAACCGGGATGTGCCCCGGCCGCCACACTGGTCAGGTTATCGCCTGCTGCCGGAAACCGTCGAATTTTGGCATGGCCGCCAGTTCAGGCTGCATGATCGGTTCCGCTACACGCTGCTGGACGGCGCCTGGATCCTGCAACGCCTCTATCCCTAGTAGCGTGGCCCTGAGCTGTGGTACTTCGGTCAGCAAAGTCGGCACACTGCGAAGGTTTTTTCCCCACAATTTGGGAATAGGACCTTGG
>JBFHEJ010000246.1:0-4218 GCA_041584255.1 Lysobacterales bacterium | reverse complement strand
CGGTGCGCAACACCGCAAATTCCTACCGTGACGTTTTGGCGGGCATCCAGGAAGTACAGGCTTTCGAGCAGGCGCGCATTTCAGCTGAAAGTGCGCTGCAGGCGACGCAGGCGGGTTTCGAAGTCGGCACGCGCACCATTGTCGACGTATTGATCGCCAACCAGCGGCTGTTTCAGTCGCAGCGGGACAGTTCGCAGGCGCGCCACAACTATATCCTCAGCCACCTCAGGCTAAAGGCCAGCGCCGGACGCCTGACGTCGGAGGACCTCCGGGTCGTCAACCAGCTGTTGAACTAGCGGTCCAGCATCGCCTTGACGATCTGCAGGTTGCGCGCCAGCGCGCCGCGCTCGCGGTCGACCAGTTCGCGGGCGGCACGGCCCATCTGTTCTCGCTGAGTGGTATTCGCCGAAAGCGTTTTCCAGGCTTTGAGAAGCGACGCCGCATCCTGTACCGTCGTGGCGCAACCGGCCTCCGTCAGTTTGCGGGTCAGTTCTTCGATGTGTCCCCTGTGCGGCCCGAGGATCAGTGGCCGGCCGATGGCGGCCGCCTCCAAGGGAGTGTGGCCGCCCACCGGCGCCAGCGTGCCACCAACGAATACCAGGTCCGCAGCTGCATAAAGACCCAGCAGCATTCCCATTCGGTCGACCACGAGGCACTGCTTGGATGACAAACCGCCTTCGCTCAATGCGCAGGCCTCCAAACCCGACTGGCGCACCAGCTCCAGCGCCTTGTCAAACCGTTCGGGGTAGCGAGGCGCGAGCACCAGCAGCGCTTCGGGGGTGTGTTCCAACACCCCGCCGAACGCCGTCAGAAGGGCCCGCTCGTCCTGCTCGTGGGTGCTCCCCGCCACCAGGACGCCTCGATTTGTGCCCCACGTCGCCCGCCAGTTCCTGCCTTGCGCGGCGAGGTCGGGCGGCAGATCGATTTCAAACTTGAGGTTTCCGCAGATGCGGGTGCTGTCGCGTGCGGCCCCCAGGCTTATGAATCGCTCAGCCTCGGCTTCGTCCTGCGCAGCGATCAGTGTGGCGCATTGCAGTGTCGCCCCGGCAAGTCCCCCGAATCGCGCCCACGACCTGGCCGATCGCTCGGTCAGTCTGGCGTTCGAGATCAACAGGGGAATGTCCAGCGCGCGTGCGCGGTGGAACAGGTTTGGCCAGATTTCCGTTTCCATCACGACCAGGATCCGCGGCTTGAGCGTCGCAAAGAAGCGACGCACCGAACCTGGAAGATCCAAGGGCGCATAAACGTGATGGACCGAGTTTCCGAACAGCGACTCGACGCGCTCCGAGCCGGTCGGCGTGAAGCAGGTCACGGTGACCGGCAGGTCAGGCCGGAGGCCCTGCACAGCCCGGATCAGCGGCGCCGCTGCATTCACCTCCCCAACGGACGCTGCGTGCACGACCACGCCGTGCATGCGACCGGTGGCGTCGAAGTCCCCGAAGCGTTCCATCCACCGGGCCCACCAGCGGCGGTCAGAAACACCGCGAACCAGGAAATACCCAAGCAACGGGGGCGTCAGCAGGTAGACGAGAAGCGAGTATAGGTGGCGCATGGTTCGTGAGTGACAGGCGAAGGCGTCATTCCACCATCACGGCCGTCCCACTGCAACGTGAGCTGTGCAACGCGTTCACGGAACAGGGAGAATAGGCGAATGATCACTGAAGCGGGAAAGCGGCCCTCGCTGGCGCCTCGAAACTGGGGTGGCTGGGCGCTCGTGGGAGCGGTGTGGCTGCTTGGCAAGACGCCGTTCAGGCTCGGTTTGTGGCTGTCGCGTCCCCTTGGGTTCCTGCTTCGACGCGCGATGGTCCGCCGGCGCGCGGTGGCACAGCGCAATATTGAACGCTGTTTTCCGGAGCGGTCATCACAGGAAGTGGAGGCGCTTTTGCGCGCCAATTTTGTTGCGCTGGCCCGTTCGCTGTTTGAGACGGCGTGGTGCTGGAGCATGAGCCGGCGCCGTTTTCGGCGTCATGCGCGTGTTGTGGGGCTCGAACACCTCCTGCAGGCTGAAGAATCGGGACGCGGTGTGCTGCTGGTCACCGCCCACATTACCTGTCTCGAAGTCGGAGGGCGGCTGGCTTGCGAGGCGGCGCCGGTCGTTGGCGTGTATCGACCATTCAGCAACGCCGTTTTGGAGTGGTATCAGCTGCGCTGCCGGTTCAACTACGCTCATGGAATGATCAGCAAGCGGGACATCCGTTCCGCCATCCGGCACCTGAAACATGGGGGCATCATCTGGTATGCGCCGGATCAGGATTTCGGGCCTGCCCAGAGCATTTTCGTGCCATTCTTCGGCATCCAGACGGCGACCCTGGAGGCCACCCACAAGCTGGTTTCCCTGACTGGTTGTGCTGTGGTGCTGATGTTCCCGGTATTCGACGCTGCCGAGGGGGGTTATGTGCTTCGGATACAGTCGCCGTTGAGGAACTTTCCGGGGGGCGATGCCCACGCCGACCTCGCGCGTCTCAACGCCGAAATGGAGGCGCATATTCGGCAGGCGCCGGAGCAATACTGGTGGATTCATCGCCGCTTCAAAACACGGGCCGAAGGGGAGCCGCCGTTCTATGACTGAAGCGCGGAGTTCTGGCGGTGGTAACATCGCCACCAGGGTTCGATCATGACCAAGCACTTCATCCGCGTATTTTTTATCGTTACGGTGGCGATCATCACCATCGCCTTTCTCCGCGCCGCGATGGGCATCACCTGACCACGTCTATTTCTCCGGTTGCCTCGCTGCTAGCGATGCGGCGGTCATCAGACCAACCAGGACCCAGGTGATCGACATCATGTAAACCCCAAAAAGCGCAAAGTAGGAGTTCAGCGGAAAGGCCACGGCCAGGAGCGCCACGGCATAGGGAAAGGCGCGTTTTCGGAAATCAGGGGCAAGGCTGCGCCAATAGCGCCAGGTGAATACAAACGCGGCGAGCAGCCCGGCCAGCCCGATGGTGCCTGTGTCTGCCATGAACTCCAGAACAATGTTGTGAGCCTGGTGGGCCCTGATCTTGTCCGGATTGGCCACGATGTGCGGGTCGGCGGGATCGGCATATCGGGGGTAGGCCGCCCGCATGGCACGCACACCGATGCCGTTGACAGGATGGTCGCGATACATGCTCAGCGCATGCCGGAAAATCGGCAGACGGTAGGAACTGGCTTCGTCCAGAGCCTCTTCGGTTCCCACGACGGCGAGCGAAGAAAGTTGCAGTCGCTCCTGGAGCAGCGGCGAAACGACCACGGCGACGGCCAACGCCAGTGCGGCCACCAGCGGCAATCCGAGCGCCTGCCGGCTCTGATCCCCGTCCCGCAGGGCATTGACCATGAACGCGACCATGACGACCAGCATCATTACCCAGGCGGCGCGCATGCCTGCGATCAGAACGGCGCCAAGTATGAAAGCGAACCCGGCCAGCCAGGCAGCGCCAGGCCAGCGGCGCCTCATGTGGTCGATCGCGATGGGAGACAGAAGCGCCAACGTGGGCCCATAGCTGAAATAGCTGTCGTGAAACAGGGCGTTGAGTCGGTCTTCGTGCATGGGCACGCCGAATATGTCGTATCCGAAAGCAAGCTGGATATAACCATCGGCGGCCCAGAACAGAAGCAGCCAACATGTGGCGCGCTGAAACAATTCGAGGGCGCCCGGCCTGCGAAAAAGGACGCCAATGGCAAGCGCTGCCGGCAGAAAACGCAGCGAAGGAATCGTCTGCCGCCAGCTCTTGGCGGGGTCGAGCGAATCAATGCTGGAAAGCAGCATCGGGATCCAGATACAGAGGAACAGCGGCAGGATGAATCGTGCTGCCTGCCCGATTTCACGCCGTCGGTCGATGTTGCGCGCGAGAAAAGCCAGGCTGAAGGCAAAAATGAGGACAGGCAGCTCGATCTGTCGACCGACCGGCAACAGGGCAATGAACAGGACCGCCACCAGGGCTGGCCAGTGCGTGAACAGGAGCGCTGCGGCCCCCACGCGCAACCCTGTCTGGCGGGGTTGTGATTTTTGATTCACAAGCCTTTGCCTGAAGAGCGGATTGGTGGGTGGGGTGTCAGTCGACCAACCGGTATCGCGCCCCGCAGTAAGGACACATTTCTTCGCCACTCTTGTCGATCGGCAGGTAGACCCTGGGGTGCGCGTCCCACAGCTTCTGGTTGGGCATGGGACACGAAAGCGGCAGGTCTTGGCGGCGCACTTGGTACTCGTCCTGCGCACTGGCCAGTTCCAGTTCTTCGTTT
>JBFHEJ010000245.1:0-4250 GCA_041584255.1 Lysobacterales bacterium | reverse complement strand
TCCTGCGGCGCACCGCCCAGGAACTGTCGGATCTCAATGCCGTGGAGCCCGAACTCCGCGACCCCGAGTCAGCAGAATCCATACAGCCGCAATACGCGCAGAACGAGCGACGCTCGATCCGAGATGAATACCTGGTGGTCAATATGCACTGTACCCATCTCGGGTGTGTGCCCGCGCTCAACCTCAAGGACAACCCGCCACCAGGCGTTGACGACTGGGAGGGGGGGTTCTATTGCCCATGTCACAAGTCGCGTTTCGACATGGCGGGGCGCGTTTACAAGGGAGTTCCTGCGCCAACCAACCTGACGGTGCCGCCTTACAGTTTCGTGGATGACCAGACGGTGGTGATCGGTGTCGATCCGGAGGGCCTGGCCTGATGGCGAAACCGGCATCGAATTTCTCTCGCAGGATGCAGGCTCTGGGCAACTGGGTCGACCAGCGTTTGCCGGTGAGCGCGTTCTGGAAAGCGACCATGACGGGCTACTACGCGCCCAAGAATTTCAATTTCTGGTACTACATGGGTTCACTGGCCCTGCTGGTGCTGGTGATGCAGATTTTCACCGGCATCTTCCTGACCATGCATTACAAGCCGTCGGCGGTCGAGGCCTTTGCCTCTGTCGAATACATCATGCGTGATGTCGAGTGGGGCTGGCTGATCCGCTACATGCATTCCACGGGCGCGTCGTTTTTCTTCATCGTGGTCTACCTGCACATGTTCCGGGCGCTGCTTTACGGTTCACATCGTGCACCGCGCGAATTGATCTGGATACTGGGAATGCTGCTTTACCTGTGCCTGATGGCCGAGGCCTTCCTGGGCTACGTCTTGCCCTGGGGCCAGATGTCTTACTGGGGCGCGCAGGTCATCATTAACCTGTTTGGCGCCATTCCTGCGATTGGTGAACCTTTGACCGAGTGGATTCGTGGTGACTATTTCATTTCGGATGCAACCCTGAACCGCTTTTTCGCCCTGCATGTCATCGCGGTGCCTCTGATGCTGCTGTTCCTGGTGCTGCTGCACCTCGTGGCCTTGCGCGAAACGGGCTCGAACAACCCCGATGGGATCGAGATCAAGGCCAACAAGGACCCAGAGGGCAAACCGGTCGACGGGGTTCCATTCCATCCGTACTACACCATCAAAGATCTCTTCGGCGTGGCGATGTTCCTGCTGATCTTCGCCTTTGTCATCTTCTTCTGGCCGGAAGGTGGAGGCCTGTTCCTGGAGCACGACAATTTCGTACCCGCTGATCCCCTGGTGACGCCTGAACATATCAAGCCCGTTTGGTACTTCACACCTTACTACGCCATCCTCAAGGCGGTGCCCGACAAGCTGATGGGCGTGATTCTGATGGGCCTGGCGGTGATGATTCTGTTCTTCATGCCCTGGCTGGATCGCTCGCCGGTCCGGTCCATTCGCTACAAGGGTTGGGGCTATCGCATCGGGTTGTTGATATTCGCTTTCGCCTTCATCCGGCTTGGCATGCTTGGAATGGCTGAGGGCACGCCGGCAGAGACCTGGGAAATGCGGGTGTGGACTTTTGTCTACTTCAGTTTCTTCGTGCTGCTCTATTTCCTCAGCCCAAAAATGAAGACCAAACCCGTTCCTGAGAGGTTGACCCACTGATGGGCCGATTTGGCAAACAGAATGTCGGCTGGGTGGCAGCAGCTTTGCTTTTCGTCACGCAGGGGGCACTGGCGGCCGGAGGCGAGGGCTATGTCGAAGCGTCGGGCGCCAATACCCGTGACGTGGCTGCGGTTCAGCGCGGCGCCAAGCTGTTCGTGAACTACTGCCTTTCCTGTCACAGCGCAAAATATATGCGCTACAACCGCCTGGCGGTGGATCTTGGGCTCAGCGAGGAAATGGTGATGCAGAATCTGGTTTTCGCCAACGCGAAAATTGGTGACACCATGGACATCGCCATGCCAGCTGAAAAGGCGGCCGTGTGGTTCGGCAAGGCTCCACCGGATCTCTCGCTGATCGCACGCTCGCGCGGCGTCGACTGGCTGTACAGTTACATGAAGGGTTTTTACCGTGACGAAACCGGTGGCTGGAACAACCTGCTTTTACCCAACGCCGCCATGCCGCATGTATTCTGGCAGCTGCAAGGCATTCAGGAGCCGCAATACCACACCGTCCACGGAGAGGAAGTCATCGAAAAGCTGGTGCTGGTCGAGCCCGGGGATTTGTCGCCAGAGGAATACGACGACACCATGCGTGACCTCGTGACCTTCCTTGATTACCTGGCCGAGCCTTCCAAGCTCAAGCGCAAGAGCGTCGGTATCTGGGTCATGGTGTTTTTGGCGTTTTTCGCCTTCCTCACTTACCTGCTCAAGGCTGAGTATTGGCGGGACGTTCATTGATTTTGCAGTCTCCGACCCCATCCGGGAGGTGGCCGGCCCGGCGCCTGTCCCGCCGCTTGGCGCGAGCCTAATGAATCGAATTATCAGGAGATAGATGTGGCTGTATCTGTACGAGGCCGATCCGTCATGGCGCTGTATTCGGCGCCCACTTGCATGCACAGCCATCGAGTGCGGTTCGTGCTGGCCGAAAAAGGCATCAAGGTCGACATTGTGAATATCGCCGAGGACGATTCCGCGGCGGCCGACCTTGCCGAGCTCAATCCTTACAATGAAGCTCCGACCCTGGTCGATCGCGACCTCGTGCTCTACGATGCGACTGTCATCAACGATTACCTCGATGAGCGCTATCCACATCCGCCGCTGATGCCGGTCGATCCGGTTTCTCGCGCCCAGCTGAGACTGGCGCATTTTCGGGTGACCCGCGACTGGTATACGCTGGCTGCCGAGCTGGACAAAGCCACCGGCAAGAAGGCGGAAGGACTGCGAAAACAACTGCGCGAGAGCATTATCGCGTCCAATGATCTGTTCAAAATGTCCACATTTCTTTTGAGCGAGGAACTGACCCTGGTGGACTGCACCATCGGCCCGCTGCTGTGGCGCCTGCCGCATTTCGGCATCAAGCTGGGCAAGCCCGGCGTGACCATTGAGAATTACGCCCAACGCCTGTTTTCGCGTGCCTCTTTCAAGGCCAGCCTGACCCAGGCAGAGCGTGACCTGATCCTGGACGCTGCCTGACACGGAGCCGATGAGCGAAGCCATGTCGCCAAACCGGCCGTACCTGCTGCGGGCCCTGTACGAATGGATCAGCGACAACGGCATGACGCCTCATATCCTGGTCGATGCCGATGCCCCGGGTGTCGATGTGCCGGAACAGGCGGTGCAAAAAGGCAAAGTCATTCTCAACATCGATCAGCAGGCCGTGCATGCGCTGGAACTGGGCAACGAGACGGTCAGTTTCAACGCACGCTTTGCGGGTAATCGCTACGCCGTCACGGTGCCGGTCGATGCGGTGCTGGCCATCTACTCGAAGGAGAACGGCCAGGGCATGATGTTCGCCCAGGACGACGAGCCCGACCCCACCGACGGCGGTGATAAACCGAAAATGAAGCGGCCGCACTTGAGAGTTGTGAAATAGAGTAGCCGTGACCGGCCGCTTCATCCCCGAAGCGGCGGAGCCGCTGTCCGGGGACTACGAGCCCTGATCGGCATGGCGAAAGCAGGTGGTGGGTCCCGAACAAACCCTGCGGGTGTTCCGGGATGTCGTCGTTGGTCAGGTTTTCCGGGATGACGCCGTGGGAGAGTCGTCCGGGATTCAGGAATTCAGATCGTCTCGATCAGTTGTCCTTCAGGCGTGCTGATCACCACCAGCGCCGGTTGGCGTGGGGCGATCATTACGCGCCCGCCCTTGTTGAGAATGCCGTTGCGGGCAAATTCGAAGCGGTAGCGCAGAGCAACGGTGCGATTTTCCCGCCAGCGGCCCGTGTCGAGCGAGTCAAGTACCACGGTGTCATCTATAAGTACCAGGCCGTGGGCCAGGCAGGCGGCACCAGCCGCCGCACGAGCCTGTTCGCGGGCCTTGACCAGCCGCCACCAGGCAAAGCCCGTCAGGGCGGTGAAAAAGAAGACAAGCAGGCCAATCATGGTTCAGGAAATTATTTCCGGCGTTGAGTTGATAATGCGCAGAATGACATTTCGACACCCGCTCCGAGGCCGTACAATAGCACCCCACACGGTCGTCTTTTCCGGTGTCAATCACGTATGCGCTTTTTGATCAGCAATGACGATGGTATCCACGCACGGGGGATTCAAGTGCTCGCGGAACGGATGCGGCAACTTGGCGAAGTCACCATCGTTGCGCCAGAGAAAAACCACAGCGGGGCGAGCAGCGCGCT
>JBFHEJ010000244.1:0-4257 GCA_041584255.1 Lysobacterales bacterium | reverse complement strand
GCCTGGAATGTCATGCAGGAATTCCTTGATATGCGTACCGCGGCGCTCGTCGCAGATCCAACCGGTAATGCCAATGTGGCAGTCGAGATCGAGGTAGTCATAAAGTTCGGGACGCTCGCCGGTGAAGCAGTGCACGCAAACCTCGGCCAGACCGTCTCGCGCACCCTTGAGGATGGCCATGAAGTCTTCGTGGGCATCACGCATGTGGAGAAACAGCGGCAAGCGGGTCTCCCGGGCGATCTCGAGATGGCGTTCAAATGCCTCGCACTGGGCCGGCCGCGGTGAAAAATCCCGAAAATAATCGAGCCCCGTTTCGCCAATGGCCACCAGTTCCCCGTGTGCAGACAGCTCCCGTATCAGGGTCTCGGTGTCGTCATTGAATTCGCTGGCCCGGTGCGGATGCACGCCGGCTGTGGCGAACAGCAAGCCGGGGTGATTCTGAGCCAGCTCCAGGGCCTGGAGACTGCCATCAGCGCTGGCGCCGGTGACGACCAATTGCACCACGCCGGCCTCGCGGGCGCGTTCCAGCACCTGGTCACGGTCGTCGTCAAACGAGTCGTGGGTCAGATTGCAGCCGATATCGATCAATTCCATGACTAATCCTGGCACCGGTTTTGGGGGCGAACAGACGGTCGGGCATTGTAAGGGAATTGGCTTAGAATGACCCTCCTTTGAACGGCGGAGGCTGAACCATTGAACTGGAGCGCCTACTGGCAACTGATGCGCTTCGACAAGCCGATCGGCATCCTATTGCTGTTGTGGCCGACCTGGTGGGCGCTGTTGATTGCGGGCAATGGCTCGCCGCATCTTTCCAATGTGCTGATTTTCACCACCGGCGTGGTGCTGATGCGTGCCGCAGGATGCATCATGAACGATGTCGCAGACCGTGACTTCGATCCGCACGTCGAACGCACCCGGACCCGGCCTCTGGCTTCCGGCGAGTTGAGTTTGCGGCAGGCACTGACGGCGTTTGTGCTGCTGATGCTGCTGGCCTTCGGGCTGGTACTTCTGACCAATGTGCTGACCATCAAGCTGGCCGTGGCTGGCGCGCTGTTAGCGTCCAGTTATCCCTTCTTCAAGCGCTTCACAAACCTGCCCCAGGTCGTCCTGGGCGTAGCCTTCGGCTGGGGCATGGTCATGGCGTTCGCCGCCGAGACCGGCCATGTACCCTGGCCGGCCTGGTGGCTTTTGGGTATCAATGTCGTCTGGTCTGTGATCTACGACACCCTTTATGCCATGGTCGACCGCGAGGATGACATTGCGGTCGGCATCAAGTCCACGGCGATACTTTTTGGCCGTCTCGACCTGACCATCGTCGCCATGCTGATGCTGGTAATGATCGCTTCGCTGGTCGCCCTCGGTGTGCGCCTGGATTTCGGCTGGTCCTGGTTTGCCGGGGTAGTGGCCAGCGCCGCACTGTTTGGCTGGCAACTGGGCATTTCGCGCCAGCGCACCCGCGAGGGCTGCTTCCGGGCCTTTCTCAACAATAACTGGGTGGGGCTCGTGCTGTTCACCGGCCTTGCCGGGCACTATCTGCTTGACGGTACTCTTGGTTTGAGTTGATCCGACTCGCCTTGCCCTTGTCGATTCATCCCGCCGCTCGCACCGGGACCCACACCGAGACGGCTCCGGCGCCCGCCCGCTTGAGCGTAACGGCGCATTCGGCCACCGTGGAGCCGGTCGTCATCACGTCGTCGACCAGCGCCACATTTTCACCGGCGAGCGGCCTGGCGAGGAATGCTCGTTTGAGGTTCATTCTCCGCTCTGCGGCAGTAAGGCCCGACTGTGCTGCCGTGCTTCGCCTGCGCCGCAATATCCGCGGGACCACCGGCAGGCTTAAGGCCCGGCCGAGGTCTCGGGCCAGCACATCTGCCTGATTGAATACGCGCCGAAATTGCCGGATGGCGTGCAGCGGTACCGGCACTATCACGTCGGCATGGAGATCCGGACATCGGCCAAGCACCCGCGTCAGTCGGTCTGCCAGCACCGTTCCACAGGCCAGGTTACGGCTGAACTTGTAGCGCTGCACCAGCACCGGGACGGGAAAGGCATAGGCCAAAGCCGCAACCGTGCGGTCGTATGGCGGAGGTTTTGTCGTACAGGCGCCGCAAACCCGTTCCTCTGGCACATGTCCGGGCGAGCCTGACCAGGCAAAGTCGAACGGAACCCCGCAGCGCCAGCAGGATTCTCCGAGGGCGGGCAGGTCAGCGTCGCAGCCTGCACAAAGGTTGGCGGTCGACGGGCCGCGGCACAGCAGGCACCGCCGCGCCAGAAGCAGGTCGTAAAGTGAAGCTGCGAGCCGCCTGGCTGTGCATGACATGTCCACCACGCCATGCTGTCATGCCGCGGTCATGGGGGTCGTGCGAAATCCACCCGGATTTGGCGCGAATTTCCCTTACGATATCCCGATGGAAATTATTCAGATTCGCCTTCGTTTCGATGGCGCGGCCGCCGCCTACGACAGGCACGATGCCCTGGAACGCGAAGTCGGCAAGCGACTGCTGGAGCGCGTCGGCTTCGCCCGGCGGCCGGTCGAGTCGGCGCTCGACCTGGGGTGCGGAACGGGCCGCGGCACTGCGGCGATCCAGGCCCGCTTCGAAGCTGCGCGTGTCACCGGGCTGGACATCTCCGGCGCAATGCTTGCATTCCTGCGCGAGCGCGCAAGGTCGGTTTTCACAGTCCAGGGCGACTTCACCCGCTTGCCGTTTGCAGCCCGCAGCCAGGACTTGGTCTACAGCAACCTCGCCCTACAGTGGGCCAGCGACTTCGAACAAGCCCTCAGCGAAATCCGCCGGACCCTGAGACCGGGCGGCATGCTGCTGCTCTCTGTTCCCGGCGCCCAAAGCCTGCGCGAACTGCGCCTGGATCCGGGTTCGGGTTCAAGCGCCACCATGCCCATCTACCTGCCCGACCTGCAGGAACTGGGAGACTTGCTGGTTTCCACCGGCTTCGGTGAGCCCGTAATGGACAGCGAGGTGATTACGCTCTCTTACGCCAATGCCGAGGCCATGAAGGCAGAGCTCAACATCACGGGGGGCGCAGGGTTTATGAATGTGTTGCCGGCCAGCGCGGCGAAAGGCCCCGTTGATCTCCGTTTCGAGGTGATCTATGGAACCGCGTTCGGTCCACCGGAGGGCCAGCCCATTCGCACACCGGAAGGTGAAATTGCCACGTTTTCAGTGGATCAACTCAGGAAACGAAATCATTAGGTCGACAAGTTTTGCCAAATTGCCAACCTTGGGCTAAAATGCAGGTTAGGGGTTGGGTATTCCCCGAGTTTATTGCAGCCTGTTACAGTTTGATCGATCGAAATCGTGGTTCCCCCTTACCGCGGTTTCGTTCCGAGGCCGGTGTTCCCCTTGCACTAGGTCTCACGAAAGGGCCGGTTGACCCCTTACCGGCCCTTTCACTTTTTTGGGATCCTGAATCGCGGTCCGGAACGCAGCAGGATCCAGACCTGCTTTCCTGTGGCACATCGACGCCTACGCCAGGTGCGGACGGGCGAGGTAGTCGTGGGACTGCATCTCGGTCAGGCGGCTGCGGGTACGCTGGAATTCGAAGGCCAGACGCTCGCCCGTGTAGAGCTGATCGATGGGAGCCGCCGCGGTCAGTAGCAGTTTGACATTGCGGTCATAGAATTCATCGACCAGCGTAACGAACCGCCGCGCCCCGTCGGGGTCATTCTCGGTCATGACAGGCACGTTCGAGATCAGCACCGTGTTGAACGCCCGGGCGAGCTCGATATAGTCGGCAGCGCTACGCGGGCCCTCACACATTTCGTCGAAGTCGAACCATGCGACCCCGTCTGAGCGACGCCTGGCGCGCAGTATGCGGCCGTTGACTTCAAGTTTCGGGCTGAGATCGCTGCCGCAGGCAATCTGCTCGTAGTTCGACTTCAGGACGGCTTCGGCCTGGGCGTCCAGCGGCTGGTGATAGGTCTCCGAGCGTTCCAGGATGCGCAGTCGGTAGTCGGTGTCGCCGCCAAGTTGAACAACCTCGCAATGTAATTTCAGTCGCTCGATGGCCGGCATGAACTTGGCGCGCTGAAGGCCATCTCGATAGAGCCCATCGGGTGGCACATTCGACGTCGTCACCAGCGTGACACCTTGCGCGAACAGCGCTTCGAGCAGCCCGGACAGCAGCATGGCGTCGGCAATATCGGACACCAGGAATTCGTCCAGGCACAGCAGTCGCGTGCCCCGCGACCATCTCCGGGCGATCCGCGGCAACGGGTCCGCGACCTGACCCAGCTCGGTG
>JBFHEJ010000243.1:0-4276 GCA_041584255.1 Lysobacterales bacterium | reverse complement strand
GCCCTCGTTCAGTTCGAACTTGATCACATCCATGTGCCCGCCAGCAAACGCTGACAGGGGTGCGCACATCAATAAGGCAAGCAGAATCTTTCTCACGGTTAACTCCCTCGATCAGAATGAAACGGATGGCACCGGAATCGGACGCCACCCTCTCAGTATAGTGCCGCTGAAACGATGGGGACCGAATCTACGTCAAATAAACCAGTGATCGTTCGAGGCCTCAAAATGCAACATCCCACCCGCAAATGGATGGCGGCCTTGTGTTCCGCCCTGTTGATCTCAGCCGCTGCGGCGAACCCGTCGGACCAAGCGGGGCATCAGGCGCCCGCGGCATCCCAGGTTGGCACATCGGTGCGTGGGCAGGACGTGATTCTCGCCCGATTCGACATCCCCGGGCCGGCTGAAAAGCTGCCCCAGGGATAGCCTGTATTTCTCCATACGGTATGATGGCTTGAGTTGGTTCAAGGAGGCGGTTTGAATCCATCCTGTACTTGGCTGATGATCGCGGTAGCTGCGCTGTTGAGCGCCTGCGTGGCCAATTGCGATAATCCTTCCGGCGAGGAAACCGCTGCCGCCACGTCGCAGCGAAGCGCCGCTTCGTGGCAGGAGAGTTACCTGGCGCTGGGGCGGGAGACTTATGAGCGTGCCTGTGCTTCCTGCCACGATCCGGGTACCGAAGGGACGCCCGCCATCGGCGACCGTGATGCCTGGTCTGATCGCTCGCCGCTGTGGTCGGCGGTCCTGCTCGAACATGCCAAGAGTGGCTATCTCGACATGCCGGCCAAGGGCGGCTTTCCCGAACTCAGCGAACAGGCCGTCGAGGCCGCCGGTGAATACATGCTGGGCGAGACCTTTCCCGAATTGCTCAGGGACTGACTGCGTTTGGCGGTTACTTTCCAGGCCGCCCCGCTTCTTGATCTGAGTCAGCGCCCCTGGCGCTGACCCTAATTAGACTGAACCCATCCAATCGGCGTGACCGAACATGAGCGACTGGCCAATCCGGCTGACGCGGCTTGACCGGCGCATCGGCTTATTCACCAAGCTGCGGCCCGGCGAGGGGCGCAGTGTCGTCCTGTTTTTCCTATTTGCTCTGCTCATGATGCTGAGCTACTACATCCTCAAGACCATCCGCGAACCCCTGCTGCTCGCCGAGGCCTCGGCGGAGCTGAAGAGTTACGCCTACGCCGCCACCGCGTTTCTGCTGCTGATCATCATTCCGCTCTACGGCCTGGCGTTCCGTCATTCGGGCAAACGCCAATTGACGCGTTACGTCACTGTGTTCTTCCTGGCCAATTTGCTGATTTTCTACCTGATGGGACGGGCGGGAATGGACATCGGCTTTGCCTATTACGTCTGGGTCGGGATCTTCAGCGTCATGATCACCGCCCAGTTCTGGGCGTTTGCGGCCGACAGCTACAACGTCAAAAGCGGCCAGCGGCTATTCCCGGTCATCATGGTGGGCTCCACCCTCGGCAGCCTGGCGGCACCGGCGCTGGCCGGCGCACTGTTTCCCTACCTGGGTCCGTGGATACTGATGCTGATGGCTATGGCGCTGCTGGCGCTGACCCTGCCGCTGGTAGGCCGCTCGCGCAGTGCCGTTCCGCCCGGGTCTCGCAGCCACTACGATCCCGCCGAGCATGCGGAAAGCGGCGGCGTGCTGGGCGGACTGCGGCTGGTGCTCACCGATCGTTACCTGCTGCTGCTGGCGGTCATGATCATTTTACTGAACTGGGTCAACACCACCGGCGAGTACATTCTGGCCGAAATGGTGGTTCGCCAGGCCGAGAAGGTGGCGGCAACGCCCGGCGGACTTCCCAAAGGCGACTACATCGCCAATTTCTACGGCACGTTTTTTACTGCTGTGAACGTGATGACACTATTGATCCAGGTGGCGCTGGTCGCGCGGATTATTCATTGGATCGGGGTGCGCGGAGCGGCGCTCATATTACCGCTGATCGCCCTGCTGGGATATGGCATGGTCGTATTCATACCGGTGTTCAGCATCATCCGGTTGGTGAAGATCCTCGAGAATTCGACCGATTACTCGCTGATGAACACCACCCGCCACGCCCTTTACCTGCCGCTCAATGCCGCCGAGAAGTACGAGGGCAAGACCACCATCGAAGCCTTCTTCTGGCGCTTTGGTGACCTGGCGCAGGCGGGCGCGATCTACGCCGGCTTGAACTGGTTCGGGTTTGGCATCAGCCAATTCGCGATGGTCAATATGGTATTGGCCCTGGCGTGGCTCGCAGTGGCCTGGCAGGTGGGGCGGCGCTACCAGGCCGCTGAATCGCATCGTGCCGCCAATATGCCGCCACAGCTCTATCATGAGTTGGAAGACCGGTTCATCGCGCCCGGGCGGCCGTTCAGCCTGCAATTGCCAGGCGACACCTTCATCGACCCGGATGAAGGCGACGTGCTGACAATCACTGCCCACCTGGAGGGCAGCCCCGAGTTGCCCGACTGGCTCGATTTCGATACCGAAGCGTGGGCCTTCAGCGGCCATCCGCCGGCCAATGTCGGGGCGGTCACGGCACTGGTGCTGCGCGCGACCGATTTCGACGGTGCCTGGGCCGAGGGCCGACTGTTGTTGCGGCATCGGGCTCGAGCTGGTGCGAGGCCATGACCGCCACCCGCGCATGTAGCGGCTTGTCCCTGGCAATCTGCCTGCTGGTCAGCCTTCTTGCCACACCCCTCTGGTCCGTCGCCGATACCACCCTGTTCGGCGAGGACCAACCCCTTGAGCTGGAGTTGAGGATCGACCGCTACGCGCTGTGCCGCCGGGCCGACCAGGTTGGTTGTGAAGACGTTCCCGCGCAACTCATTCTCCGCACCTCCGACGAAAGCCGCGAAACACTCGCGATCCGGGTCAGAACGCGGGGAGAATGGCGCCTGGACCGCTCGAACTGCAGTTACCCTCCGCTGTTCCTGCTGTTTGGCCACGATACGCCCGGCACCGTGTTCGAGGGCCAGGACCTTCTGCCCATGACTACCCAGTGCCGCAGCAGGGGCGGGCGCTATAAAGACTGGGTGCTGCGGGAATACCTGGCCTACCGCATTTACCAACTGCTGTCGGACAAAAGCGTACGCACCAGGCTGGTGCGGGTCACCTGGACTGAGCCGTCGGGCAACGACCGTTCGGGACCTTATTATTCCTTTCTGGCTGAGCATTTTCGCTCCATGGCGGCGCGCAATAACGCGAAAATACTGGACGTCGACCGGATCGACCTCGATACCATCGACCCGATGGAAATGGCGACTTTGGATCTGTTCCAGTTCATGATCGGCAATACCGACTGGTCGGTCGTGGGGGTGCACAACATCCTGCCCATCCGGGACATCTCAGCCGTCGGCAAGGCTGGTGTCGCCGGCGTGCCCTTCGACTTCGATTTCTCCGGACTGGTCTTCGCCAGCTATGCCGACCCGCCACCGGGACTTCCCATCATCAGTACCCGCCAGCGCCTGTACCGGGGCTTCTGTGATCCGGCGATCGACTGGGACGTCCTGTTCGCCCGCTTCCAGGCCATCCGCGCGCAAGTGTTCGATTTGTTGGAGCAGCTCCCGGGGATATCATCCATTGGGCGGCGCGGAGCCCGCAAATTCCTGTCCGGCTTTTATGCAATTCTCGACGACCCGCGGCGGCGGCAGGACAGAATCATCGGTAGCTGCCGAGCGCGGAAATTCTAGCCCGCGACAGGCCCGTATTCGCACCGAATAACAGGCGTCAATGGCGGAAGTCGAGGCGACCGACGACCAACGTACTGGAACTGTTGAAGCAGCAACAACCCGCTTTTCAAGTGCGCAGTAGCACGCTCGAGATTCCGTCTTCAGCAAGATTTTTCTCTGTGTCGCCGGTTGAGACCTCCGAGCACAAAAAGCACGACGGCTGAACAGGAGCAGAATGGTGACCCTGGGGAGCCGGGTCCGCTTGCCGATTCCGTCAGCGATGAAGCCTAGCAGGAGCAGGCCGCCCAGCGTGATCAGCGTCAGAGCGAGTTCAGAGACCATGCCTGCGCTATTTTTTCAGCGCCTCGATCAACAACTGCCTGAGCCGTGGCAGGGATTCTGGGTTCAATAGATTCAGCGCGGGGATGCCGGTCAGCTTTTCCGCCAGCAGGATTCCCGCCGTGGTGTTGGTGGTGGGTCCGGTGATGATATCGGGCTGAAGGTCGAAGGCCTTTTGGACACCGACCACCGAATAAGGATCCCAGGCGCACAGCACCACGAAAGCGATATGTTTGCGCAGGGCCCTGATGCACAGGTCGCCATTATAGGG
>JBFHEJ010000242.1:0-4300 GCA_041584255.1 Lysobacterales bacterium | reverse complement strand
TGGACCATTTCTTTCCAGGCCACTGCAGTGTCTACCGGGCGGTCGGGGAATGCCTGGTTGGCCGCCGCGATTTCCGCGGGGGCACCTGGCCAGGTCAGCTGTCCATAGCAGCCCGGCCAGTCCGGACAGCCCAGGCCGGCATGGGACAGGCGCACCCAGGCACCGAGCACGACGACACAAAAAGCCACGATGGCGGCAATTTTGGCCAGACGATGGATACTGAAGTTCATCATTGTGGGTCTGTTTTCCCGTATTTGAGCAGTCGGTCCAGGTCGTGCCGGATATCGTTCGCATTCGTGCCGGGCGAATACTGCATCATGATGTTGCCGAGGGGGTCTACGATGAAGGTGCTGCCGCTGGTGCCGATTTTCCCCAGTTGTTGCTCCAACGCAATCGCACCTTCTATGACCACGATCTCGGGGTCAATGGCCGCCACCGATTCGGATAATGGAGCGACCGGAGCACGACCGCTCAGCACCACCAGCCTTAAACGTCCGCCGTCGCGGCCCAGCGCGCGTTTTATCTGTCTCAGTCCTGTGAGCATTTCCCGGCAGGACTCCTCGCAGGCCAATGATACTGGATATATTGCGAGCCAGCGTCTGCCGAGAAGGCGGCTGTCGAACTCTTCCGGCCACCTGGCCTGTAGCGGCGGTTTAACGAGTTTCCCTCGGTTGCTGGTTTCCTGCGGGTGGAAATCTATGATGCCGCTGTACATCAGCCAGGCCAGCGTCAGGGGCAGCAAAAACAGCCCGAATAAGCTGATCAATGTCATCTTGGCGGAAGAGGAAGTCATTGTGTGCGCTCTTCCTTTGCGTTTCCGGACATGGCCCGGACGACGATGACGAGCCATATCACCAACACGGTGGCGCTCAGCGCAAACCATTGAATAGCGTATGCCTGGTGGCGCTCCGGTCCGATCACCGCAGGTGACCAGTCGCGACCCTCGAATCCGGCTTCGTGATCGGGCGACAGCCAGACGACCTTGTCGGGAAGCCCTATTTGCAGGGCAGCGGCGGCGTCTTCGATTTCGAGGTAAGTCACGAGCTGTGGCCATCGGTCAATGGCCAATTGATCGGCTTCGCCCAGTTTCTGCCGATGTTCCGGTGGTGGCGCCATTATGCCGTCCAGGGCCATCGGAACAGTGGGTGTCCAGACCTCAGGCAACCTGCTTCGATCCACAGGCAGCGGTTTCCAGCCCCGGTTGACCAGGATTGTGGTTCCAGAGAATGAATGGTAGGGCGTGAAGACGTGAACCCCGGCGCGGCCGTGGAAAATTTTGTTGTCCAGCAGGATGTGCCGCTCAGAGTCGAAACGACCGGTCGTGCTTATGCGCGCAAATCGCGGTGAATTCTCGAGCGCTCTGTCCAGAGGCTGAACCTCCGCGTTGTGGAATTCGTCCAGCAGCTTCTGCTTCTCCTCCAGGCGCTCGAATTGCCAGAAACCGAGCCAGGCCGTCACCGCAGCGAGCGGCAGCATCACGCCGCTAATGATTGCCACGCTTTCAGTTTTCATCCGCGTGTCGGCCCGATCAGCCGCCGGAGATGTTGCCGGCTGGCAATTGGCTATAATTCACGGGCTGGTCGGAAAACAAGGCAGATAACATGAAATTCCTCATCGTCCTCTTTCTCCTGGTTATTTTCTACAGCCTGGTTTCTTCCTTTTGGTTTCTGGTCAGGGACAAGGGCGAAGGTGACCGTACCGTCAGGCGGCTGACCTGGAGAATCGGCCTTTCACTTTTGTTGTTCCTGTTTCTTTGGGCGGCCTACCAGATGGGCTGGATAGAGCCCAGCAGCGGGCCCATCCGGGTCCCGGGAAGCGGGTAACAAATCCCGCTCAGAACACGTACACGAAAATAAAGAGGGCCAGCCAGACCACGTCAACGAAGTGCCAGTACCACGCAACGGCTTCAAAGCCGAAGTGCTGGTCCGGCCTGAAATGTCCGGCCATACAGCGGAACATGATGACCGCCAGCATGATCGCGCCCAGTGTGACGTGCAGACCGTGGAATCCGGTGAGCATGAAAAAGGTCGAGCCGTAGATGCCGGACCCCAGGGTCAGTCCAAGCTCCTGGTAGGCCTCTTTGTACTCGTAGACCTGGAAGTACACGAAGACCAGTCCCAGCGCCACCGTTGCGGCCAGCCACAGCACCAGCTGGCGCCTGAGGTTTTTCTTGAGCGCGTGGTGCGCCATGGTGACGGTTGCGCCTGATGCGAGCAGAATCAGAGTGTTGACAAAAGGAATGCCAAAGGCCGGGATAGTCTGAAAATTACCACCCACGTTTTCCGGCCCGGCTGTCGGCCAGACATTCTGGTAGCCCTGCCAGAGCATTTCGTTGGTCAGCGCTCCCGTCCCTTCGCCGCCAAGCCATGGCACTGCCAGGACCCGCGCATAAAACAAAGCCCCGAAAAAGCAGGCAAAGAACATGATTTCCGAAAAAATGAACCACAGCATCCCCATGCGGAACGAAGTATCGACCTGCGAGTTGTAAACGCCGTCTTCACTCTCTCGAATGACCTCTCCAAACCACCCCACCAGCATGTAGATCAGGATCGCGGCACCGCCCAGCAGCGTCCAGAATGCGTAGTCGGAATCGTTGAGCCACAAGGCCGCGCTGCCCAGCATGACGAACATGCCGATCGAGCCGATGATTGGCCAGCGGGTGCTGTGTGGTACGTAGTATGCGTTCTCTCCGTGCTGTGCCATTGCAGGATCTACTCCGGATTGTCGGTTGCCGGTTCGATGGCGGCTAGTGCTTCAGCCGAGTCGTCCTCGAAGAAGGTGTAGGACAGGGTCAGTTCCCTGATGTGCTCGGGCAAATCAGGCTTGATATAAAAACGCACGGGCATTTCTCTCGATTCGTTTGCGGTCAGGACCTGGCGAGTAAAGCAGAAACACTCGGTCTTGACGAAATAGAGACTGGCCTCTGGGGGAGTAACCGTATAAATCGCCTGCCCGGCGATGGCTTCGGCGCCTTCGTTGAAGGCTATGTAGCTGGTTTCGCTCATTTCGCCGAGACGCACACGGGCGACCGGATCGATGGGTTGAAGGTCCCAGGCCAGGGCTGAATTGACTGTCGCGTCGAAACGCACCTTGACCTCGCGGTCGGACTCGATCGCTACACGGGCGCCTTCAGCCACCTCGAGGCCACGGCCGCCAAGCCCGGTAATGTCACAAATTAAGTTATACAGCGGCGGCATGACCACGAAGCCGAACGCGAACATACCGAATGCAACAGCGACCAGCTTCAGGACCAGACGCCGGTTGCTGTCCTGCCGATCCGGACCGGGTTGGTTGCTCATGGGGTTTTTTTCCTCACGATACTGGCACCTCCCCAAAAACCCCGGAAAGCACGAACGCCGCGAAGATGATTACCGCAATCACGGCCAGCACCCAGGCGGTTCGCACCGCGTTGGAGCGCTGCTTCTTGAGGTCGCGTTCGGGGTGATCACGATGACTAGGCTGTCCTGTACTGATGACGGTTTCCGACTTGCTCACTGGAATTCGTCCGCGTGGGCTACTGTCTTGCTGTTGATCGGCGGTGGCTCGGCGAACGTGTGGTAGGGAGCCGGGGAGGGCACCGTCCATTCGAGGCCTCTGGCGCCTTCCCACACGCGGGCCGGCGCTTTTTTCCTGCTCTTGTATACGCAATGGATGACGACGGCGACGAAGATCAACTGTGAAACACCGAACAGGAAACCGCCCACTGACGAGATCATGTTGAAGTCCGTAAACTGGGTCGAGTAATCGGGTATTCGGCGTGGCATCCCGGCCAGACCCAGGTAATGTTGCGGGAAGAACAGGATGTTGACGGAGATGACCGACAGCCAGAAGTGGATTTTGCCCCACTTCTCCGAGTACATCTGCCCGGTCCACTTCGGCAGCCAGTAGTACGTTCCGGCCATCAGCGCAAACACGGCCCCTGGGACCAGGACGTAGTGGAAATGAGCCACCACGAAGTAGGTGTCGTGGTACTGCAAGTCAACTGACGCGATGGCCAGCATCAGGCCACTCAGTCCTCCGATGGTGAAAAGGACCACGAACCCGATGGCGAACAGCATCGGCGTCTCGAACGTCATTGCACCCTTCCACATGGTGCTGACCCAGTTGAATACCTTCACCCCGGTCGGAACGGCAATCAGCATGGTGGCGTACATGAAGAACAACTCGCCGGAAAGCGGCATTCCCACCGAAAACATGTGGTGCGCCCACACGATGAAAGAAAGGAAGGCGATGGAAGCCGTGGCATAGACCATTGCCGCGTAACCGAACAGCGGCTTGCGCGAAAACGTCGGCAGAATCT
>JBFHEJ010000241.1:0-4354 GCA_041584255.1 Lysobacterales bacterium | reverse complement strand
GTCGCGCTCGTCGTCATGAACCGGCCGGCGAGCCGCAATGCGTTGAACTCGCTGTTGCTGGGAGGTCTGCGGGCCACCCTCACCTCCCTGGATGCTCGCGACGACATCCGCGCCATCGTGCTCACGGGTGCCGGACAAACCTTTTCAGCCGGTGCCGACATGAACTGGATGCGCAGCATGGCGAACGCCAGCGAGGAAGAGAATCGCGCCGACGCCCTGCGGCTGGCAAAGTTGCTGCGCACGCTGAACTACCACAGCAAGCCGACCATCGCACGGGTCAACGGCGCGGCTTTTGGCGGCGGGCTGGGCCTGATCGCTTGTTGCGATATCGTCATTGCTGTCGACGACGCTGTATTCGCGCTGACCGAGGTTCGGCTGGGCCTGGTTCCGGCGGTCATCTCGCCGTACGTGATTGCCCGCATTGGTGAGCGCCAGGCGCGCCGATTTTTTCTCACTGCCGAGCGATTCGCCGCCAATCGCGCCATGCGCATTGGCCTGGTTCGCGAGTTGGCGAAGCTGGAATCGCTGGACGAGATGGTCGGGCAGCAACTGCGCTGGCTGGCCGAGGGTGGACCGCACGCGGTTTCGCAAGCCAAGGCCCTGATCTTCGGCGTGCTCGGCAAGAGCAAGGAGAAACAGGAAGCAATCGACCGCTACACTGCGGACCTGATTGCCCGGCTCCGGGTCTCAAACGAGGGCCAGGAAGGACTCAGCGCCTTCCTCGATAAACGCAAACCGGATTGGACCGTTGGCGGCGATGGCTGAGTCCGCATCCAACCGTGTGACGATGGTGGAAGTCGGGCCGCGGGACGGACTGCAGAACGAAAAAACCGTCATCCACACCGCCACCAAGATCGAGCTGATTCGAAGGCTGTCGGCCTGCGGCCTGCCGGTGGTGGAAGCCACCAGCTTCGTCAGCCCCAGGTGGGTGCCGCAACTGGCCGATGCGGCCAAAGTGATGGCTGGCATTGACCTCGATTCCGGTACGCGCCATCCGGTGCTGGTGCCCAATGAAAAAGGGCTCGAGCGCGCCCTGCAGGCAGGCGCTCGCGAAGTCGCCGTATTCACCGCAGCGTCGGAGTCGTTCAGCCACAAAAACACCAATTGCTCGATAGCCGAGAGCCTGGAACGCATCCGGCCGGTGGTTGAGCAGGCCCGCGCCAGGAACATTCCGGTGCGTGGCTACATCTCCTGCGTGCTGGGCTGCCCCTACGAGGGCGATATCGAGCCTGAAGCGGTGATGCTGGTGGCCGTCGCCCTTGACGAACTGGGCTGTTACGAGATCTCGCTCGGCGATACGATTGGGGTGGGCACGCCGATGAAGGCGCGCGCCCTGATCGAACTCGTTGGCGGCGAAGTGCCGGTTCAACGGCTGGCGGTACACTTTCACGACACCTACGGCCAGGCACTGGCCAACATACTCGCCTGCCTGGAAAATGGCGTGCGCGTGGTCGATTCGTCGGTGGCTGGACTGGGTGGCTGCCCGTATGCCAAGGGCGCCACCGGCAACGTCGCCAGCGAGGACGTGGCTTACATGCTGGCCGGGCTTGGCTTTGAAACCGGTGTCGATCTCGACGCCCTGGCGGCCACGGGCCAGTGGATTTCGGATCAGCTTGGCCGTGACAACAACAGCCGTGCCGGTGCAGCCATAGCGGCGAAAGACAATCTGTAAGAGCGTCCCGGTCTTCGCTGCGCGACACCGGGATGACAAGGTTATTAAAGGCTGGCGGGCTTTGCCCGTTGGCACTCGTAACGGTACTGTGCAACCGCTTTTTCGGCTAGATCGCCTAAAGCCGTAGCTGCGCCGTTTGCCTACGCTCCATGTGCCAAAGTTTTTTAGGAGAAGATTGATGCAATTGAACCAAGTCAATGCCGTCATCACCGGTGGCGTATCCGGCCTGGGGCTGGCGACCGCCCGACGCCTTGCCGCGGCGGGCGCAAAGCTCGTTTTGCTGGACATCAACGACAAGGCGGGTGAGGCGGTCTCGGAGGAACTCGACGCCAGGTATATTCGCACCGACGTCACTTCGGAAGACGGCGTCAAGGCTGCGATTGCCGAGGCCGTCGCAGCCATGGGTGGTCTCAATGTGGCGGTCAACTGCGCCGGCGTGATCGGCGCCGGCCGGGTGCTCGGACGCGAGGGGCCGATGGACCTGGATTTCTTCTCCAGCGTGATCCAGATCAACCTCGTCGGCACCTTCAACGTCTCCAAGGCTGCAGCGGCGATCATGGAGAACAATGCGCCGGACGATGACGGTCAGCGCGGGGTGATCATCAACACCGCGTCGGTGGCCGCCTTTGAGGGCCAGATTGGCCAGGCCGCCTACTCGGCATCGAAAGGTGGCGTGGTGGGAATGACCCTCCCGATTGCACGCGAGCTGGCACGCTGTGGCGTGCGCATGGTAACCATCGCGCCGGGGATTTTCTGGACGCCGATGGTCGACAACATGCCCGAGCAGGTGCAGGAGTCGCTAGCCGCCAGCATTCCGTTTCCCAAGCGGCTCGGGAAACCCGAGGAATTTGCCCATACAGCTGCCCACGTCATCGAAAACGTGTACCTTAACGGCACCACGATCAGGCTGGATGGGGCCACCCGCTTAGCACCGAAATAAGAACAGGAAGCCATGGATACATTTGCAGAAGTCCGTAATCACGTGATGGAGCGTCACGTGTTGGGTATTGATGAACCATTCATCATCAGCTTCGACTTTCCCATCGACAACGGGCAAAGCGCCGAAAGGCGTCGCCAGGGCGTTTTTCTCGCCGAGCTGAAAACCAACGACGGGCGGCGGGTTTTGCGCGTCGAAACCCCAGTGGTGCCGCTTTCCGAAGTTGGCGCCGAGAAATGCCTGCGCATCAACCTGACGCAGCGCGTGGGATACCTTGCGGTTGGAGATCTCGACGGTGTGCCCTATATAAAGATGTGCGAGAACCTGCCCTACGCCTTCGTCGGCGAACAGGAGCTGGACTACGTGATCCGGCGCGTCGCGCTGGCTGCGGACCGCATGGAGCAGTTTCTCGAGCCGGGCGAAGACATCGCCTGAACCCTGAATTCAACCGCTGAAGAGACAAGAATAGGAGCGTATTCATGGACGCGTTCAAGGAATTCATGACCAACGCCGATTTGGTGCCGATGCTGACCGACTGGGCCATCAAGATCATACTGGCGCTGGTCATCTACATCGTCGGTAAGTGGGTCGCCAAGCGCGTCACGGCGTTCGTCGGCCGGTTAATGAACAGCCGCAGCGCCGACCCGACCCTGGTCAAATTCCTCAGCAACGTGGTCTACGCCATCCTGTTGACGGCCGTGATTTTGGCCGCCCTGGACACGCTGGGCCTGCCGATCACCTCCCTGGTCGCCGTGGTCGGCGCCGCCGGCCTGGCCATCGGCCTGGCCTTGAAGGACTCGCTCGGCAACTTCGCCTCCGGGGTGATGCTGGTCACGTTCAAGCCGTTCTCGCAGGGTGATTTCGTCGAAGTCGCCGGCATATCGGGCAAGGTCGACGAGGTACGGATTTTCAACACCATACTCACGACACCCGACAACAAGCAGATCACCATTCCTAACGGCCTCGTTTACGCGGATGCCATCACGAATTACACGGCGCGGGACACACGCCGGGTCGACCTCGTGTTCGGCGTGGGCTACGACGACGACCTGAAGAAGGCGCGCGAGGTGCTGACCCGCATTTGCGCGGAACATCCCCTGGTGCTCGACGATCCGGAGACGGTCATCTTCGTCAAGAACCTCGGGGACAGCAGCGTCGAATTCGCCGTCCGCCCGTGGGCCAAGACGGCGGATTACTGGACGGTCTGGGGCGACCTGCTCGAGACCGGCAAGGCCGAGCTGGAAGCGGCCGGCTGCAGCATCCCCTTCCCGCAACGGGATGTTCATGTGCATGCCAGCAACCCGCTCGCAGACATGCTGAAACGCTGACGGAGGAATACACCCATGGCTAACGAGGGCTACCACGAACCCGTCGGGGAGCTGAGCGACGAGACCCGGGACATGCACCGGGCCATCATCTCGCTGATGGAGGAACTCGAGGCGGTCGACTGGTACAACCAGCGCGTCGACGCCTGCAAGGATCCGGAGCTGGCGGCCATCCTGGCGCACAACCGGGACGAGGAGAAGGAGCACGCCGCGATGGTGCTGGAGTGGATCCGCCGGCACGACCCGCGCTTCGACAAGGAACTTCGCGACTACCTCTTTACCGAGGGCGAGATCGCCCACGGCTGAGCTGGCCGGCGCTGGACTTCACTCCAAGACTTGGGAGAGGCAACATGTTTTCAAAAACTATTTCACTGATATTGTCGGTGATGCTGGTTCTGGGCAGTCTCAGCAGCACCGCGG
>JBFHEJ010000240.1:0-4356 GCA_041584255.1 Lysobacterales bacterium | reverse complement strand
ATGGCGAGGTCGACCGGGTATTCGTCCCCGATGTACAGCCCTTCACGCCCATCCGCGGACGTGTCGACCGCAAAACCGGCCTCGCGCAACTGGCTGCCAAGGGTCTCCAGCAGACGGGGATCGTCTTCAACCACCAGGACGCGCATGATCAGCGCCGCCCGTTGCGAACCTGGATGCGTACCACCTTGACGACGCCATCCTTGGTCAAGAGCTTGATAACGTGAACCCTGCGGTCGCCTTCCTGGACCGTGCGGGCCGACAACACTTTCGCGTTGTACTGGCGCGCCGCCTGGCGCGCAGCTTCCTCGAGCGACTGCGCGAAAGCCGCTCCGGGCATGCTTATGCCCAGCAGCAACGCCGTCAGCGCAGTCAGCAAGATTTTGTTCAGCCGCTCTTTCATCTGTTGGTCCAGTCATCCGCCCGCAAACGCGAGGTCCGCAAGTGCGAAACTTGAGCACATTCTATTTCAATTCAATGAATCCCGGCTGAATCGGCGCTGCGATGGTCCCAGGAGCGCGTCGAAATCATCAGGCCCGGTACGTCATGTTGTTGGACGGACACGACACGCCGTCCATAATTCACTGAAGGAGGATCGACACATGCAATACCTGCTCTTGCTCTACGCTGACGAGAACGCCTGGGACAGTCTCGCGCTTGCCGAACAGGAAGAGGGCGTCGCAGCTTATATCGCGTACACCGAGGCTCTGACCAAAGCGGGCGCCCTCATCGGTTCCAACCGACTCAGACCGAGCGCCACGTCCACCCGAGTGCAGGTGGAAAACGGGAAGCAGCAAGTCCTGGACGGGCCATACGCCGACTCGAAAGAGCAACTCGGCGGCTACTACCTGATTGAAGCTCCGGACCTCGATGCCGCCATTTCCTGGGCATCGCGCTGCCCAGGCGCCCACCACGGCATCGTGGAAGTCAGGCCGGTTTGGGATATGTCGGGCTGAAGCGATGAACCCGGCCGGCGCGGACGAGGCGTCCCTCCATCTTGCCGAATCCACTGCGCGGCGCAGCTACAGCAAGCTGGTGGCCTACCTCGCAGTGCATACCCGCGATGTCGCCGCCGCAGAGGACGCCCTCTCCGAGGCCTTTGCGGCGGCCCTCTCGAACTGGCCGGCCAATGGCTGCCCTGACAACCCCGAAGCCTGGCTGCTGATCGTCGCACGTCGAAAAGCCATTGACACGGCGCGACGCCAGGTTCGGGGTGATGAAATCAGCCGCGAGCTGCAGCTGCTGAACGCGCTGGATGAGGGCGAAGACATGGAGATTCCCGATCGCCGACTCGGCCTGATGTTCGCCTGCGCGCATCCGGCCATCAATCCCGGGATGCGTGCTCCGCTGATGCTGCAGGTCATCCTCGGCCTCAATGCGGCCACCATCGCGTCGGCTTTCCTGGTGGCGCCATCCACCATGGGGCAGCGTCTGGTTCGCGCCAAGAACAAGCTGCGGCAGGCCAGGATCCCATTTGAGGTTCCCGGTCGGAAAGAACTCCCCGCCCGCCTGGACGCCGTCCTCGACGCCACCTACGCTGCTTACGCGGAAGGTTGGACCGACCCGACCGGCACCGATGCAGCCCGTCGCGATCTTGCCGAGGAGGCAATTTTTCTCGGCGGTCTCCTGTGCGAACTGCTGCCCGACGAGCCCGAAGCGCTGGGGCTCCTCGCCCTGATGCTCCACGCCGAGTCCCGCCGCGAGGCCCGCAGAACCGAGGGTGGCGATTTCGTGCCGCTAGCCCTGCAGGATCCCTATGACTGGGACAGGGCCATGATCGAACAGGCCGAAGCCTTACTACGACGGGCATCGGCCATGCAAAGGATCGGGCGCTATCAGCTCGAAGCCGCCCTGCAATCGGCGCATGCTCATCGCCACACCAGCGGTGAGAACAACTGGGCCGAAGTGAAACATCTTTACGACGGGTTGTTCGAGCTGACGGACTCGCCCGTCGTCGCCGTCAACCGGGTGCTGGCGATCGCAGAGTCGGAAGGCCCGGAAGGGGCCCTGAAATCGCTGGAGAGAATCGAGCGCCGGCAGGAACTCACTGAGTATCAGCCGTACTTCGCCGTTCGCGCCGAACTGATGACCCGCCTGGGCCGGACGCAGGAAGCCGTTCACGCCTACGACATTGCGATCGGCCTGGAGCGCGATCCATCGGTGCGGCGATTCCTCAGAAAACGCCAGTTCGAACTCCGCATCGGAAATAACTGATTTCGTTGCCTATACTAAATTCAGCGGCGCTGCCTGTACCCATCCAAGGCATCTCGCTGGAGGACAGTTTTGGCTTATCCACTCACCTTGGTGCGTGCTTTGTGCCCGCTCGCGATGGTTTTCGCGTCGGCAGCCAGTCTTGCGCCCGGGAAACTCGAGGCCGGCACCAGAACCTGGGATCCGCCAGGCGGCAATTTCTTCTGGCACGTGGCCGAGAACTGGGATCCAGAGGGCATACCGACCACCAACGACGATGTCGAGATTCCTTCGGGTTTCTGTCAGCTCAACGCCGATACCGCAGCGGTCAACAGTCTGATCATGACTGGCGGCGCGATGGTGACGAACGGGTTCACACTTTTCGTGCTCGATGGCGGCGCAGGACTCCTCCAGGTCTTCGGCAGCGCGGGCGGCGTTCCGGTGTTGAACCTATTTCCCACTGTCGATTCTAGTGACGCGCTGGTGACGGATTTCACCCAGATCGGCAACGACGGCCGGATTACCTTCAACAGCCTCGGCCCCGGTGACAGCGTTTCCGGTCTTTTTCGATCGCTGCAGATATTGCCGGGTGGTGAGCTGCGTGCCTCAGGCGACGGCGAAACGAGCCTTGAATTCACTGTCGGCGGCCCATTCAACCTGGTCAATGACGGCCTGTTCACCATCGAAGGAACCGTTCTTCTCAATCCATCAGATACCCAGGGAGAGCTTGACCTCGATGGCAGCAGCGAAACCGGCGTGGTCGTCATTGAACCGGCCAGTACACTTTCAATTCAGGCTTCGGTGCTTGATCCGCTGAACAGCAGCGTCTCTGTTGGAGACGGTGGCGGCCTGGCGACGCTCGAGGTCAACTTTGCGCAACCTGTTCAGTGGAACATTGGCCCCGGCGGCGAAGTTGTTCTCGACAACGGCGAAGTGATCACGGATGACCCACTGCTCAACCAAGGAACGGTCCGTGGCTGGGGCCAGATGAACGTTGAAAGCTTCAGCAATGGAGGGACGCTATCCGCCGAAGGGGGGACACTTACGGTGTTTCACACCGCCCAAATGGGGCTGGACCTGGACGGCCCGAGCGGCAACGGCGTGCTGAACGCGCTCGATGGCAACATGATCATCTTCTCGGGCGTTCTTCCGGCAACCATCGCGTTTACCGGGACCATGAACATCGGGGAATCGAGAGATTTTCTGGCGCAGTTTGTCACCTTCGAATTGCTCGGGAACGCCGTGGTGAACCTGACCGGGGGGCTGTTCCTGACTCAAGACCTGAGGCTCGACATGCCGGCCGGCTCATTCAGCGTTCTCGCTGGACCCGAATCGCACATCATCGCGGCCGATACCCGCCTGGTGGCAGGCGGCGTGCATTTGGACAGTGATTTGAGAGTCAACGGCCTGACCATTGTTCGGCCGAACGCCGTTGTTGATGGAGCGGGGACACTGATTGTCGATGGCTCAGGACGGCTGACGGCAAACGATAGTCTCGTCATTGGCGTTTCAGTGCGAAATGAAGGCATCGTTGCGCCGGGCACCGACCCTAGTGACATCCCGCCGCCATTTGACCAACCCGGCCACCTGCAGATCACGGGCGACTGTACCCAAACCGCGACAGGAATCCTGGAAATCGAACTCGATGCGCCAGCGCGCGGCGCTCCGGATTTCGACACCCTGGGGGTGGACGGCGACCTGGTGCTGGGCGGCACCCTCGACGTTACGCTGGCGCAGGGATTCGTGCCTGATCAGGGCACCGTCTACACGATCATCACGTATGGCGGCAACAGGAGCGGCTCCTTCGACCACTTCAATCTGCCGCCTCTGGGCGGCCTGGATTGGGCCGTTAACTACCCGCCCAACGCGATTGAACTGGAAGTGATATCGCCAGAGACACCATTCATGGAGAACGGCTTCGAAAACCCCTGACTCCGGCCTGGTGGCGCGACGCGATGCCCCAGGCCCTTATCGCCTGAGTTCTTTTCGTACTACAAGCTTGAGGCCTGACCAGGTGTCGTCGACGGCGCACACCTTGACGTCGACAAGGCCCATCGGAAGTGCGACGACCCTGACCGTGTCTTCGGTGACGTCGGTTTCGATGCCCGAAGATTTTTTTTGGCCACGACGCCCAGATCATCCCATCCTGGTGAATCTCCTCCAGTCCCT
>JBFHEJ010000239.1:0-4361 GCA_041584255.1 Lysobacterales bacterium | reverse complement strand
CCTTGAACTGGACCATTCCGGAATTGGTGAAAAGCAAGGTCTGGTCGTTTGCCGGAACCAACGGGCTAGACGCCACCACTTCGTGTCCCTTGGACGCGAAAAACTCCAGAAACTCGTTCCTGATGTCAGCTGTAGTTCTCATAGACCCTGTGAATGTAACGTATTGGCAGGAAAGGTGGTGGCTAAACCGCTGTTCTAAACCCCCTGCCCAGGCACTCGCCCCGGTCGCTGACTCCTGTCCAGTGCATCCATTGCCTGCTCGTGGGTAAACCCGCGGTTGGCCAGGCGACGATAGAATGCAGCACGCGTTTCGTAATTCGCAAGATCTGCACCCTGGCGCGCCAGCCAATCCGTGGCTAGTTCAACCCAGGAGTGTTCGCCGGCATCCAGCGCCGAACAAATCGCCGCTTCAGAAACCCCCCGCCGAAACAGCTCCGCGCGAATCTTGCGCGGCCCCTGGAACTTGGCTATGCGAGAGCGAACAAAGGACTGAGCAAATCGCTGATCGGAAACCAGGCCCTCTTTGACCAGTCGATCCACAGCCTCCTCTACACCTTCGCCCTGCGGCCACTTCGCTTCGAGCTTACGCCGAAGCTCTTCAATAGCGTATTCCCTGCGCGCCAGAAGACGGCAGGCATATGTCATGACTTCTTTCATTCAGCACCGGGCCCGATGGGAAAACCCGGTAGGGACCCGGACCCGAGGCCGCCAGTTACTCTCCGACGGACGCTTCCTTGGCTTCGGCAGCTTTCGCTTTGGTTTTCTCAGGCAGCATCACCTGGCGAATCTTCTTGGCAATATCCTCGGCAATCTCGGCATTCTCCTTAAGAAAATCCCGTACGTTTTCCTTGCCCTGCCCAATTCGCTGCCCATCATAGCTGTACCAGGCACCAGACTTGTCGACCACGTTGTGTTTGACGCCAAGCTCGATCAGCTCGCCTTCGCGGGAAATACCCTCCCCGTAAAGGATTTCGAACTCCGCCTGTTTGAAGGGCGGCGCCATCTTGTTTTTCACCACTTTGACACGGGTTTGGTTGCCGATGACCTCGTCGCCCTTTTTCAACGCACCGATACGGCGGATGTCGAGACGAACTGAAGAATAGAATTTGAGGGCATTGCCCCCGGTTGTCGTCTCGGGGCTACCAAACATGACTCCGATTTTCATGCGGATCTGGTTAATAAAAATCACCATGCAGCGGGAACGGTTGATATTTCCCGTCAACTTGCGCAGGGCCTGTGACATCAACCTCGCATGCAGGCCAACATGGGAGTCACCCATGTCTCCTTCGATCTCGGCCTTGGGCGTCAATGCCGCCACCGAGTCGACGACGACGACGTCAACGGCGCCGGACCGGACCAGCATGTCGGTAATTTCAAGGCCCTGTTCACCGGTGTCGGGCTGCGATACCAGCAGGTCTTCGACATTAACACCCAATTTCTCGGCATATGACGGATCGAGGGCGTGCTCGGCATCGACGAACGCGGCGGTTCCGCCTGCTTTTTGACATTCGGCGACTGCATGCAGCGTGAGCGTGGTCTTGCCGCTGGATTCAGGGCCGTAGACCTCAATGACGCGCCCGCGCGGGAGCCCACCGATTCCCAGGGCCGCATCCAGCGTCAGGGAACCCGTCGATACCACCTGTACATCGGCTGCGGCGGTACCATCGCCCATGCGCATGATGGCGCCCTTGCCAAACTGGCGTTCGATCTGCGTGAGTGCCGCCGCCAGGGCCTGTTTCCTATTTTCATCCACTGCTATCCTCTCCTGCTGTTGAGCGCTTCCTGAATGTGATTTGCCAGATGTTTTTGCATTATGACATAGCGTCCGGCACCGATTGCAGCCCCAGCCACCGCAGCCTAGAACGAAGGGGTTTTCCTACGCTATTCCGGGAAATCCAGCCCGGTTATCAGGCACGCCAGTGGCCGTGAGAGTGGTATCTGAGGCCGTTGGGCCCGTTCATCGACTCCAGCAATTCGTATCCATCGATGTGCCAACTCACTGGCTCGAAATTGATTGTCTCAGGCCGCTTTCTCAAATCACGATAAAGCGTGACGTGAATTTTCCACGGGCGTGCATCAAATTCGATGTCGCTGCTGGCAACGTTCTTGGCCAGTCGCTCCTGGAATTCCGTGAGTTGAGGCGGACCCCCCCTGCTCCCGAGCCAGACTGCTCCAGCCCGCGGGAAGTGACCGCAGTGATCCAGCGTGAGCGTGCACGGCGTGAGTCTGATTCGAGACGCCAGTTCAGTCAGTCGCGCAAGCTGCCATTCCTCCTGCTTTCCCAGGAACAGCAAAGTTAAGTGCACCCGCTCGGCCGGAACACGCCTTCCTGTTCCAGGGGGCAGATGATGTTCAATACGTGCCTGTACGGCCTGGATTTTTTCGATGGTTGCAGCATCGGGGTTGATGGCGAAAAACAACCGGCGGGTTCGCATCTTCAGGTCAGGACTGGCGCAAGTATTTCAACAGGCCGGTCAGCGCATGATGAACCGCCTGCCTACGAACTTCCCTGCGATCTCCGCGGAATTCCCGCAGCGCGCTGTCGACAGCGCGCTGCGGGCCTGACCAGGCAAACCAAACTGTTCCAACCGGCTTTTCCGCGCTGCCGCCGTCCGGACCGGCAACTCCGGTAACGGCAAGACTCACCTGCGCCCGCGAATGTCGCACCGCACCAATCGCCATCTGTTCTGCCACCAACCTGCTCACCGCTCCGTTGCTGCCCAAAACGGCCGCATTCACGCCCAGCATTTCCATCTTCGCCTCGTTGCTGTACGTCACGAAGCCACGCTCAAACCATGCCGAACTGCCCGCAATGTCCGTGCAAACCTTGGCGATCCACCCGCCGGTGCAGGACTCTGCGGTGGCAAGCTTCCAGTTCCGGTCCAGCAAAATGGCCGACGTTTCGTCCAGCAATTCCAGGGTTTCTCGGTCGCACATGTTGATTTCCCGGCCAGCTTGTCGGACACGCCTTCATGGCGCCACAAGGTTACGCTACACTGCAGGCGATGTCCTCGCCATCCCCTGTCAAAAAGAGTGGCCACACCCCCCTGATGAAACAATACCTCGGCGTCAAGTCCGAGTATCCAGACACGCTGGTGCTGTTTCGCATGGGGGATTTTTACGAGCTGTTTTACGACGACGCCAAAAAGGCTGCTGCCTTGCTCGACATCACCCTCACCACCCGCGGAGAGTCGGCGGGCGCCCCCATTCCGATGGCCGGTGTGCCTTACCACGCGGTGGACAATTATCTGGCGCGCCTGGTGCGTAAAGGCGAGTCAGCCGCAATCTGCGAGCAGATCGGTGACCCAGCCGCAAGCAAAGGGTTGGTGGAACGAAAAGTTGTGCGCATCGTTACACCCGGTACCCTGACCGACGAAGCCCTGCTCGAAACCGGACGGGAGAGCTTTCTGGCGGCAGTTGCCGAGCATGACGATGTGACCGCGATCGCCTGGCTCGATCTGTCTTCGGGCAATTTCAAGGTGCGCGAAATCGACTCACCGCAAGGTCTCGATACGCAGATTGAACGCCTCAGACCTTCGGAATTGTTGATCGAAGACGGCCAAGCGGAGCCTGCCGAATTCGATGGCGCAATTCGAGCGAGGCCGCCTTGGCTGTTTGACTATAAGGGTTCGGTGCGGGCCCTGTGCGAACAGTTCGGTGTTGCCGATCTCGAAGGATTTGGCATGCAGGATCACCGGGCAGCTACGGTTGCCGCCGGTGTACTGCTTGACTATGTACGCGAAACCCAGAAAACGGCCGTACCACACGTGCGCGGCATCGTCCTGGAATTGGACGAGGGCTTTCTCGGCCTTGACGCCATCAGCCGCCGCAACCTCGAACTGGAGGCAGCGCGATCCGGGGATCGCCAGGCTTCGCTGGTCGCCATTATGGATCGAACGCGGACCCCCATGGGACGGCGGCGTCTGCGCCGCTGGATTATTAACCCCGTTCGTGACCGCGACACACTGACCGCTCGCCAAAACGCTATCGCAGAACTCATCGAGCAACGACTGCACGAACCCCTGCGAGAAGTGTTGACCGGCCTTGGAGATGTTGAGCGAATCATTGCGCGGGTCGCGATGGGCAGCGCCAGGCCGAGAGATTTGACGGCATTGAGATCGGCGCTGGCGAAAACGCCAGACATTCGCGAGGTGATCCGGCAGGGTGGCGACAATACTGCCCAGGCTCTTGCAAGCGTTGTGGGCGAGTTGCCAGACTCCTCGTCGCAACTGGATCTACTGAACAAGGCCATCGAAGAGGAACCATCGACGGTACTCCGCGACGGTGGAGTGATCGCAACCGGTTTCGATGAGAAGCTCGATGAGCTGCGTGCGCTGTCAGGCAGCGCCAATGATTTCCTT
>JBFHEJ010000238.1:0-4370 GCA_041584255.1 Lysobacterales bacterium | reverse complement strand
GGACGTCGAGCGGGCGCTGCGCAATGCCAAGCAGGCCCTGCTGGTGCGCGACTCGAAACTGGCTTTCGCAACCGTTCTGGGTGACAACCCGATCAATCGGGAATCGCGGGCTTGCGATCGCCTTTGCCATCGGTTCATCGCCCGGCACCTGCCGGGTGCCGGGCACCTCCGCGAAATGGCCGCAACCATTCGCGTCAACGTGGCCCTCGAGCGGGTCGGTGACTACGCCGTCACCATCAGCCGGGAAGGGCTGCAGTTGCGCGAAGATCTTCCCGAAAAGTTCATCGTGCAGATCGACCTGATTGCAGACGAGTCCTTTCAGATTTTCAGCCAGGCACGCAAGGCGTTCAAGGAGGGCAATGCGGAATCCGCCACCACCCTGATGAAGATGTCGGAGCAGATCGAGGGCAAGATGGACGTCATCTACGATCAGCTCTTCTCCGAGGGAACGAGCCTCGGTGCGCGGACGACGCTGACGGCGTTCGTGGTGTTCAGTCTCCTCAAGCGGGTCGCCGACCAGGCCAAGAACATTTGCGATCAGACGGTGTATGCCGTCCGCGGCGTGGCCAAGATTCCCAAGGTCTACCGTTTCCTGTTTGTCGACAAGCCCGGCTCAGGTGCAGCGCAGCTCGCAATGGCCATAGGCCGCAAGAATTACCCGACCTCGGCTGTCTTCAGGGCAGCCTCTAGCGAATCGAGTAAAGAGCTGCCGCCCTCCCTGGCGGAATTCGTCCAGGAGCGAGGGCTGGAGGATGATGACCTTAACGTCGAGTCGCTGGCGGCCCTGGCGCACGACCTTTCTGAATTCCACGTGGTGATCACCCTGAGCGGAAAAATCTCTGACTATGTCGACCGCCTGCCGTTTCACACTTCGGCACTCGAGTGGGAAGTCGGGTCCGGAGCCGAGGACTGGGCAGAGACCTACCGCAAGCTACACTCCAGGATTACTGACCTGATGGACCTGGTCGCGGGCGACGAAGCGGCCTGAGCAGGTCGCCAAACAAGACAAAGAAATGAATCAAGCGACTGCATCGCCAGCCAAACGCATCCGTGGCCTGGATCACCTGGGAAAGGATTGGTACATCGATAAGGTGGTGCAAATCCTGATGTTCCTGGGGGGCATCTCGGCCATCGTGTTCATCATCGGGATTTTCGTTTTCATCACCCGGGAGGGATTCGGGTTCCTGTTCGGCGCCTTCGATTTCAAGGAATTTTTCTTCTCGCCGAACTGGCGTCCGACGTCCGAGACGCGCGAGTCTTACGGCATCCTGGCGCTGATTGCCGGAACGGCGAGCGTGACCGGGCTGGCCATGATTGTGGCGATTCCGTTCTCCCTGGGCGCGGCGATTTTCATCGCTGAATTCGCCACCGGCAAGACCCGCGAATTTCTCAAAGTCACCGTTGAATTGCTGGCGGCCATTCCGTCCGTGGTCTGGGGTTTCATTGGCCTGGCGATCATGAATCCGCTGATCATAGACCTGTTCAACGTTCCGGTCGGACTAAACGTGCTGAACGCAGGCATCATTCTCGGCCTGATGGCCGCGCCCATCATGACATCGATCGCCGAGGACGCCCTTAAGGCCGTGCCTGACCGCTACCGCGAAGCGGCGGAAGCGATGGGCGCAACGCGCTGGCAAGTCATATACAAGGTCGTGCTGCCGGCAGCCAAGAACGGCCTGCTCGGCGCTGTGTTGCTTGGCGTTGGTCGCGGATTCGGTGAGACCATGGCCGTGCTGATGGCCACCGGGCACTCGATCAACATTCCCACCAGCGTGTTCGATTCCGTCCGGGCCCTGACGGCCACCATTGCCGCTGAACTCGGTGAAACGGCGGTGGGTTCGAACCACTACGAGGCCCTGTTCACCATCGGCATTTTCCTGTTCGTGATCACGTTCATCATCAATCTCGCCGCCGACCTGATCGTGCGAGGAGTTCGAAATGGCTGAGCCAATGTTCGCAGCCAGTGAATTGAACCAGAAAAACCAGCGGGTTCAGAGCCTGTTTCGCCTGATGCTGGGCACCATGACCGGTATTCTCATCCTGCCCGTCGCGGTGATCCTGATCATGCTGGTGTACAAGGGCGGCCCGGTGATTTCCTTTGAATTCCTGTTCACGTCACCGACAAACGGCATGACGGCAGGCGGTATCTTCCCGGCGTTGCTGGGTACGATCCTGCTGGTGCTGGTCGCTCTGGTTGCCTCGGTTCCGCTTGGCATTGCCGCGGCCATCTATCTCAGCGAATACGCGCCGAATAACTGGTTCACGCGCGCGATCAACCTCGCGATCATCAACCTCGCCGGCGTGCCCTCCATCGTGCACGCGCTGTTCGGTGTCGGTGCTTTCGTGATTTTCTTCCGGTTTGGCACCAGCATTCTCGCAGCCAGCCTGACCCTCGCCATCATGACCCTGCCGGTGGTGATCGTGGCGACGCGCGAATCGCTGCAGGCCGTGCCCATGGCGTTTCGTGAGGCATGCTGGAACATGGGCGCTACCCGCTGGCAGACCATTCGCCGTGTTGTCCTGCCAAACGCCGTCACGGGTATTCTGACGGGCGTCATCCTGGAAGTCTCGCGCACGGCCGGTGAAACCGCGCCCATCATGTTTACCGGTGCGGCGTTTTTCCTGCCGCTGCTGCCCCAGTCGGTGTTCGACCAGACGATGGCTATGTCGCTGCACCTGTTCGTGGTGTCGACCCAGGTGCCGAATATGCCGGAAGCGCTGCCGTACGGCGTTGCGCTCGTGCTGATTTCAATGGTGCTGCTGATGAACAGCCTTTCGATCGCCTTGCGCATGTATTTGCGGGGACGCAAAAAGTGGTAGGCGAGTCGCCGGCAACGTCATCGACGCCCAAGCTCTCCGTCAGGGAGCTGAGCATCCATTATGGCGCCAATGCCGCGCTCGAGGATGTCAGCCTGGACATTCATGAGCACGAGATTTTCGGCATCATCGGGCCGGCCAACTCAGGTAAAACGTCTTTCCTGAAAGCGGTCAACCGCATGGACATGTTCGATTCCAACATGCGGGTTGACGGTGAAATCCGCTTCAATGGCCTGGAAATCCGGCGCCTGCGAAACGTTTATGGTTTGCGTCGACGCATCGGGGTGGTGTTTCCGCTGCCGGTCGGTTTGCCGATGACCGTTTATGACAATGTCGCCCTGGCGCCAAGGCTGGGCGGGCGCAAAAGCAGGGCAGACCTGGACGTGATCGTCGAACGCTGCCTGCGCCGCGCGGCGCTTTGGGATGAGGTGAAGGACCGGCTGGATTCACTGGGCAGCATGCTGTCCGGCGGGCAGCAGCAGCGACTGACCATAGCCCGGGCGCTTTCGCAGGACCCTGAGCTGTTGATGCTGGATGAGTTCTCCATCGCAGTCGATCCCGTGACCACCATGCGCATCGAGGACGTGCTCAAGGAACTCAAGCAGGAGTTGACCATTATCCTGGTCACCAACCTGACACAACAGGCCCGGCGGCTGGCCGACCGCACTGCATTCTTCCTCGAAGGTCGATGTATCGAAGTCGCCGAGACCGAGGAACTGTTCACCGGTACGGTCCAGGACCAGCGGACCCGCGGTTACGTGGAAGGGCGTTTTGGCTGATGACTGACCAGGCCAACAAGACGCCAGCCATCTCGACGGAAAAGCTGAACCTGTGGTACGGCACCTTCCAGGCGCTATTCGATGTCGACCTCAACATCAAGCACGGCATCATCACGTCCATGATCGGTCCTTCCGGCTGTGGCAAGAGTACCTTCCTGCGCAGCGTGAACCGGATCAACGAACGGCTGGGCTACGTGCGCATCACCGGCAGCGTCAACGTCATGGGCCAGAACATTTACGACGAGGGTGTCGAAATCGTTCAGGTGCGCAAGCAGGTCGGCATGGTGTTCCAGCGGCCCAATCCCCTGCCGGTCTCGATCCGCGAGAATGTCATCTTCGGACACCGCCTGCACGCCGGCGGTGGCAAGCTGAGCCAGTCCGAGCGGGATGACATCGTCGAGCAGGCGTTACGGCAGGTGCTGTTGTGGGACAAGGTCAAGGACCGGCTCGACGAGAAGGCGACCAACCTGTCGCTGGAGGAACAGCAGAAGCTGTGCATTGCAAGATTGCTGCCCGTCAAGCCCTCCGTGCTGCTGATGGACGAGCCCTGCTCGGCACTGGATCCGCGCGGCACCGAAGCCGTGGAAGAACTGATCTGGGATCTGCGCGGTGACTACACCATCCTGATCGTCACCCACAACATGGCCCAGGCGCGCCGGGCGAGCGATGAGTGCATTTTCATGCTGATGGGGAAAGTCGTCGAGCATGGCGACACCGCCGACATGTTCGTGACCCCCCGGCACCAGGAAACCGAGAACTACATCGAAGGCCGCT
>JBFHEJ010000237.1:0-4378 GCA_041584255.1 Lysobacterales bacterium | reverse complement strand
TTGCGCAACCACCTCACCACCCGAGCTGATCTCACCGCGGCTCAGCACGAAAACCTGTGAACGTGCAGGCCGACCGCCGCCTGCGTCCGGATATTCGTCGGCCAGGCAATACATGCGCTGCCTCAGGGTGGCGTCGCCAATGGAGCCCATGGTGACCCAGGCTGTCGGGTTCTCCCAGCCTTCGTGGCCCAGGCTGCCGCAAAGTTCATCCGGCGCCATGTCGCGGTTGACATCAAAGAAATTCAGGGCATCGGTCGCACCGGCCGCCGCGGCTTCGAATGCCACCGACTGGAGCCGCGCGTTACCTGCGCTGCGTTCCTGGATATGTGAATTCTGAAAGCTGGAAATGCCGAGGACAGTCAGGATCATCAGCATAACCAGGCCCAGAAACAGAGCCACGCCCTGCTGTCGTGATTTGGCAATTGGGATTCTCATTGTGTAAGTCTCCTACTATTCTTCCGCAAAGGCGGCGGCATTCACGCGGTCAAGCACGACATTGCGAAACGCCGCCGTCAATTCTATGGATCGGTTGTCAAAATCGCCGCTGGTGTCCAGCGCGCGCATTCCCTCGAACTGCATCGCCACGTTTACCCCTATACAGGCGTTGTCGAGGTCGTCATCGACATCACAGGCACAGGCCGTGCCGCCATCCGGACAGACCAACTGGAAGGCGATCCCCGTCAGGCCCCCCACCAGTCCCACCGGGTTCGAAAACGCCTGGTCGGTAATCAGCGTCGAGCCCGGATCGTCGCGCGGCACCGTCCGCCCGCGGCACACCAGCTCGCCGGTGTTGGCGTTGAGCGAATACTCGTTCTCCACCAGCCGGAACTCATCGAACGCCTCAGTGCAGTGACCACGGCCGGCATAGCGAATGCGTAACGTCGCTTCATTGTTCAGCACCTGGGCGTAAGCCGTGCGGATCTGTTGCTCATGGCCGGCGCGCAGCACCGCCTCGTCACGGAATCCGGCATTGCGAATGTCACGGATCATGTAATCGCTGGCAAAGCGCACGTTCTCCTGGATCCGCGACAGCTGCTCGGCGTCAATGAAGGTCGCGCGACCGGACAGGTGCAGCAGCAAAATCCCGCCAATCAGGAAAATCGCCAGCAGCGCCGCCACCATCAACTCGATCAAGGTCAGACCCAGTTGATGTGCGCGAAGATGCATCCCTTGCTTGTTACCTTGCCTGCTCATGATCAGCTCGCGGCCACCGGACGGCACAGGATGCGCACGTTGTATTCAAAGGTCTCAGTCGTGCTCTCGTCATCGCTGAAGCGACTTTCGTTCCAGCTCAGCGTGATCGGCACCAGCGTCACCGACGTGCCCGTAACGGGCGTCCCCGCGGTTACCGACAGGCCGGGAACTTTCAGCATGCGTGCGCTCGACCAGTCCCAGTCGCCTTCATTCGTGCCACCCACGTAATCGCGGCTCCAGTGCGCCAGCAGCGCCTCGATGTGCGAACCCGTACCGTCGCTCACGTCCGGACAGCCCGACAGGTTGTTGTCGGCCAGCGCCAGCCACAGCCGCTCTTCGAAATCCAGGGCAATGGTCGAGGCCATCGAACGGTAGTGCGCCGAGTGCACAAACTGCAGCGTGGTCAGCTGCATCGCCGCCATCCCGGCAAGCCCAATCGATATCACCGCCAGCGCAATCAGCACTTCGATCAGGGACAGACCCTGCTGGCTGTGCCGCTGGCGGGACAAGGCGCCCTTGAATCGCTTCATCATGGGCACGCCGCCGTGCTGCCACAGGCCAGCGAGCAACTGCTGATCTGGCCCGTCGGGGTAATGTCGATCCGCGTGCGCTGGTTGAGACCGGCGCATTGCTCATGCTGCAGGAAGATCGTCTCGGGCGCCCAGGGATCGTCAATACCACGGATATAACCGCGGTTGTTGAAGGTCACTTCGGTGGTCGCGGCGGTCAGCAGGGCGCCTTCGTTCTCGGTGCACCTGAGCTGGCCGGGAATACATCCCTCGACATCGGTTTCGTTGTTGGGGTCGTCCACGTAGGCGTCCCAGCCACCTGCACGGGCATTGAGGACGATCGTGACATCGGTGTTGCGGCGGATGGCTTCGCTCTTGGTGAAGTTGAGCATCGCCATGAGCGACATGCTCTGCGAAGCCACTGCGTTGTTCTTGATGCTCTGGATGAGCGAGGGAAATCCCCAGCCGACCAGGATTGCGGCAATTGCCAGCACCATCATTAATTCCAGCAGCGTAAAGCCCCGTATGTTGTTCCCCTTTGCAGAAATAATGTTCATTGATTTGCTTCCCCTATAAATCATGACGTGCCCCAACAGCGGTTGCCGTCAGGCAGCGGAGTCTTGTTGCCGAGGTGGTCGAGCGAGTAATCACCGCAGGCGTCCTTGGCCTGGTCGCCCTGCGGCGTAGCCGTCAGCGTGTAAGTCGTCGCCGTTCGGTTGACCGTGATCGCGTAGTAGCCGTCCGGCGAGTTTCCTTCCGGATTGGGACATCCAGCCGCGTTGTAGGCGTTGAGTCGCGTAAAGCAGCGCTCGAGGAGCTGCGCGGCGTCAAGCAAACCGGATTCCGCGTCGGCGCGGCGTGCCTTGCGGACTTGCTCAATGTAGGCCGGATAAGCCAGTGCGACCACGATTGCGAGAATCGTGACCACGAACATCAACTCGATGAGGGTGAAACCCCGGAGCTTGCTTAGAAAGCGAAAACCCCTTGAAGAAACACGGCGAACAGTGGAGTACACGAAAACACCTCATGTTCTCCCTTCCATGGCATTGAAAGAATCGGTGGCCGGGTAGGTCAATCCCCTTGACAAAGAACCGGCTCAAACCGTTGAAACCAAGCGGCTTCGGGTATTAATTATACAGAAAACTCTGGCAGCCCCCCCAGCGCCGCACTACCGCTGGGGGAAACATTGGCTACCGCTGGTCCGTGAAATCAGTTGGAACCAAAGAATTCCTCGCGCCAGCCGATGTTTTCACGCCAACTGGCAATAATCAGTTCATCAGGCGCTGCAGTATAAGGGCTGGCGGGACCGACGACACATTCCGGGGCCCACATGGATTGCCCATTGGCGTCTAGCAGCGCATGCGCGTCCCACAGCGCGGCGCAGTCATATCGATAAAGGGCGTTACCGCCACCCTCGTTGTAGAAGTTGGCGACCCCGAAACTGCCGTTGTTGCCGTTGCGGTTAAGGATCACCACCGAACCCGCGTGTTGGCCGCCCGAGCCGCCGCCGGCGATGGTAAAGCTGCCACCGAGGACCAGGATCAGACCCCTGAATTGCGGCGTGCCTTCCCAGGAGAGGTTGCCCTGCACGACCAGGATGCCCGCGCCGCTGACATCACCGCCCATCCAGGCACTGCCGGTGATGTAGGTAATCTGTGGATCCGCAATGGTGCCGAACTGCGGAGTGCCATATTCGTAGGCATTGCCGGAGCGAAAGCAGTAGACCATGCACTCGCCGGCAGCCTGCGCATTGACGGCCGAAGTTTCCAGGTTCGTGCGAAAGAGTTCGGTCGACTCCGGAGTCTCCCACGCTGATTCGGGGGTCGTCGCGTGGATGCCACCGACGTAATTGCCGATGCGGTTGTTGCTAACGCCGTTTCGAATCCCGTCTCGCATGCCCTGGCAGGCGCCGGTGATGGCCGGCCCGCCATTGCCGTCGACACGGAAGGCGTTGGAAGTCGGAAAATTAAAGGTCCCGGGATTGCACCCAGGAAAACAGATGGCGCCGCAGCCGACATTAATGCCTCCGCCACCGCCGATGTCAAGGCGCACTTCGATGTCACGCTGAGCCACGACCTGGCCGCCGGAAGTGATTTCTCCCCGGCTCAGCACGAACAACTGGGAGCGCGCGGGCCGGCAATCCCAGGCATTTTCTTCGCATGGGCCCTCGCTCGGATATTCGTCGGCCAGACAATACATACGCTGCTTGACCGTCGCCTCGCCGACCGAGCCCCTGGTGACCCAGGCGGTCGCACCGTTCCAGCCGTCATGGTCCAGTTCGCCACAGTTGGCGTCCGGGCCGGTTGCCTTGTAAGCATCGAAGAAATTGATCGCGTCCACCGCTCCGGAGGCCGCCGCTTCGAATGCCACCGACTGCAGGCGCATATTGCCGGCACTGCGTTCCTGGATATGAGAATTGTGAAATGCGGAAATGCCCAACAGCGTCAGCACCATCAAGATCAGCAGGCTGAGCAGCAAAGCAATACCGCGTTGGCATGAAAAACCATCCCTTGAAATGTACATCCCCTTGACTCCTGTCTCTCTTACTCTTCAGCGAAGGCGGCGGCATTCACGCGGTCAAGCACGACATTGCGAAACGCCGCCGTCAATTCTATGGATCGGTTGTCAAAATCGCCGCTGGTGTCCAGCGCGCGCATTCCCTCGAACTGCATCGC
>JBFHEJ010000236.1:0-4382 GCA_041584255.1 Lysobacterales bacterium | reverse complement strand
GTGCTGATCATCGAGGCCATGGCCCAGGCAGCCGGCATGCTGGCGCACCTGGCCGCCGAGACCGAAGGCAAGAAGGGCGAGCTCTACTACCTGGTCAAGGTCGACAACGCTCGATTCAACCAGATCGTGCGCCCGGGCGACCAGCTGACCCTGGTGGTCACGCAAAAGCGCATCATGCGCGGCATGGGTCAGTATTCCTGCGAGGCCTACGTCGACGGCAATCGTGTATCGAGCTGCGAAATACTGTGCGCCGGCCGAAAGGAATAGACCGCCGGAACAAGCCATTAAGTTATGAACCTGAAAGCATGAGCAAGATCCACCCAACCGCCATCGTCGAGCCGGGGGCCAAGATCGACGAAAGCGCCGAAATCGGCGCATACACGCTGGTCGGCCCCAAGGTCACCCTCGGTCCGGATGTCAGGATCGGACCCCACGTCGTACTTACCGGCCGGACCACCATCGGCGCGCGCACCCGGATTTTTCAGTTCGCCTCAATCGGCGAAGAACCGCAGGACAAGAAGTATGCCGGTGAAGACACTGAACTGATCATCGGCGAGGACAACTACATCCGGGAGCTGTGCAATTTCAGCCGCGGCACGATCCAGGGTGGCGGCAAGACCATCATCGGCAACAACAACTGGATCATGGCCTGCGTCCACATCGCTCATGATTGCCAGCTGGGCGACAACATCATTATGGCCAACAACGCGTCGCTCGCCGGCCACGTCACCGTTGGGGATTGGGCCATCATGTCGGGCTATTCCCTGATCCACCAGTTCTGCACCGTCGGCGAACACAGCTTTACTTCCTTCGCCAGCCACGTGAACCAGAGCATTCCCCCTTACGTAACGGTTTCCGGCGAAAAGGCAAGGGCGAAGGGCGTCAATACCGAAGGCCTGAGACGGCGAGGGTTCACACCAGAGCAGATTCAGCAGGTCAGGCGCGCGTACAAGGTGCTCTACCGCCAGGGGCTGCCGCTCGACGAAGCACGGCAGAAGCTTGCGGAAATGGCCGAGGGCTCGGACGAAATTCGTCCGCTGGTCGAATTTCTCGACACCACTGAAAAAAGCATGATCCGTTAGGCTTTGCCCGCGCCGCCATGAGTCTCACCATCGCCCTGGTTGCCGGAGAAGACTCGGGAGACCAGCTTGGCGCTGCCCTGATCGCTCAACTGCACCGCCGGTTCCCTGACTGCCGCTTTGTCGGTATCGGCGGTGAACGCATGCGCAAGTCCGGCATGGAATGCTGGTGGGACTCTTCGGAACTGGCGCATTTTGGCTTGTTCGAAGTATTGAGCCATCTTGGACGCATCTGGTCGCTGCGCAGAAACCTGGTGCAAAAACTGCTGCACCTGAAGCCCGATGTCTTCATCGGTATCGACGCCCCTGATTTCAATCTCGGCCTCGAACGCCGCCTGAAGGCTGCAGGTATCCGCACGATTCACTATGTCAGCCCGACGGTCTGGGCCTGGCGCGCGTGGCGCCTCCCCAAGATCAAACGCGCCGCTGACCTGGTGCTTTGCCTGTTTCCATTCGAACCGGAATTCCTCGAGCAGCACGGTATCGCAGCGGCCTACGTGGGACACCCCCTGGCTGACCAGATCGACATGGTGCCGGACAGCCAGGCTGCGCGGCAGGCACTGGAGCTTGGCGTGCACGGTCCCGTCGTTGCCCTGCTGCCCGGCAGCCGGCGCAGTGAAGTCGAGCGCCTGGCAGGACCGATGCTCGATGCCGCGACGCTGCTCAAAGCCGTTCATCCCGGTGCGCAATTTGTGGCTGCGTTGGCCAACACACAGGTTGAGGAATGCTTCCGCACAGCGCTGGATCAGAGACCGGGACTGACAGTCGCGGAGATCAGGAGCCGGGTGCGCGAGGTCATCGCAGCGGCCGATGTCGTTTTGTGTGCTTCCGGCACGGTGACACTCGAGACGATGCTGATCAATCGGCCCATGGTTGTCACATACATCCTGTCGCCGGCGACTTATTACCTGGCCAAGGCAACGAATCTCATCAAGGCCAAGCGATTTTCCCTGCCCAATATCCTCGCCGGAAGCGACCTCGTTCCCGAACTGCTCCAGCACGACGCCAGCCCACAACGTATCGCCGCCGAAGCATCGCACTGGCTGCAGGACGATTCCAGGCGTGAAAACGTTCGGAGGGAGTTCAGGCGCCTGCACGACACGCTGCGCTGCAACGCCAGCAAACGCGCGGCCGAGGAAGTGGCTGTGGTGGTGGAAACGGCTTGAAACATCCCCGTAACCACCGGATGCTGTGCGCCGGGGTCGATGAAGCCGGCCGAGGCCCGCTGGCCGGGCCGGTGGTCATTGCGGCCGTCATTCTCGATCCCGCCCGGCCCGTCGAGGGGCTGGATGATTCCAAGCGACTGTCGCCTCGCCGGCGAGAATTACTGGCGGGAAAGATCCGCGATCAGGCCGTGGCCTGGCGAATCGAGGCGATCGAAGTTCCTCTGATCGATGAACTGAACATCCTGCAGGCCACGCTGGTCGGCATGCAGCGAGCGGTTTTGGCGCTCAGACCCCCACCGGGACTTGCCCTGATCGACGGCAATCGAGCGCCCACCCTGGCTTGTGAGTGTCGCACGGTCGTCGGCGGTGATGCCAGCGAGCCGGCGATCTCGGCGGCCAGCATCCTGGCCAAAGTCCACCGCGACTCGCTGATGATCGATCTGCACAGAGCGTTTCCGGACTATGGATTCGACCGCCACAAGGGCTATCCCACCCCCCAGCACCTTGAACGGCTGCGGCGCCTCGGCCCCTGCCCCCATCACCGGCGCTCATTCGCGCCGGTTCGGGATGCCCTTGAACGGTCGCGGCCACAAGCTCGCTCGTCCAATTGTTGCGAAACGGCATAGGAGCGAGCTTGTGCTCGCAACAGCCGCGACTAAGGTATACCGGAACTGAACATCTGCCGCAGAGGTGTATTTAACGCCTGCTGCCCCTGCTCGCGGATCAGCGCCAGTGCCTCGACAAACGCTTCGTCCCACTTACCGGTCCTGAGGCATCCATCGGCTTCCGCGAGCGGCAGGTAAAACATCCCCAGGCTTTGCAGGTCGGCGAAAGTCAGTACCGCCAGATCACGGGTCAGGAACCAGCCGTCCTCGGGGTGATGCGAGACCAGCCCCGCCTCCTTGAAGCGAATCAGCATCTCCCTGAGTTGCACTTCGGTGCCACGGTTTTCAATTTTCATCAGATCGCCAACGAACAAGGCGCTGCCGCTGCGCTGCGCTTCCCAAAGGTGACCCATGATCCTGAATGCCAGCTGCAGCTCGAGCCGTTTTGGCCACTCGAATTCGGAGCGTGACTGATCCTTGAAGGTGGTCAGTGAGGCAGCCAGCGAGGCGCCGAAGAGGACTACGCTCCATACGAGGTAAAGCCAGAACAGGAAAATCGGCACGGTCGCCAGGGCGCCGTAGATCACCGTGTAGTTGGCGTTGCGCACGTAGGCCACGAAACCGGCCTTGGCGATTTCGAACAGGATGGCCGCGAGGAAAGCGCCGGCAATGGCGTCGCGAAATTTGACTTTGCGGTTGGGCACCAGCACGAAGATGAGCGTGAACGTCATCCACATCAGCAGGAAGATTCCAAATTGCTGGACACCGGGCGGAAAGCCTTCCTGGAGATTCAGTGCCGCGAGGATGTTCTGGGCGCCCAGCGCGACCGCACCGCCGACCATCAGCGGACACAGTGTCAGCACGGCCCAATACATCACGATTCGATTGGTCAGAGTCCGCGGCTCGGTGACCCGCCAGATCTTGTTGAACGCGACCTCGATGCGAAACATCAGCAGCAGCGCGGTCATGATCAGCACCAGTGTGCCCGGAAGCGTCAATCCACTGACGCTGTCGAGGAATGTCTCCAGGTAGCCACGTACCGCTTCCCCGGCGGCGGGCACGAAGTTGCTGAATATGAACCGCTGGATCTGCACCGACCATTCGCTGAACACCGGAAAAATCGATATCACGCCAAAAATCACCGCCAGCAGCGGCACCAGCGCCAACAGGCTCGTGTAACTCAGCGAGGCCGCCTCCTCAAACAGGTGGTCTTCCTTGAAATGCTGCCACACGTGGCGCATCAGACGCCGGAGCCTGCCCAGCAGAAATTCGAAATCCAGCTTGTCTTCTTCGCTGCCCACGCTGAGGTTTACCTCCCCACGACCAGCCCATAGAATGCCTTTCATCCCCCGGAGGGGCAATACGACGAGGATTTCATGCCGGTACGCATTTTTCACAATCCGCGCTGCTCAAAATCACGCGCCACGCTGCAATTGCTGCGCGACCGCGGTATCGAGCCGGATATCACGCTCTACCTGGAAAACCCGCCCAGCACCCATGAACTCTCATCCATTCTCTACATGCTGGGGCGC
>JBFHEJ010000235.1:0-4406 GCA_041584255.1 Lysobacterales bacterium | reverse complement strand
GCCGTGAACGACCCATCTTGCGCAATCAATCATTCCATGCCGTGTTTGAGAATGACCTCGGGGTCACCGAAATCCGGGTCGTGCAGGGACCCGCTGACCACTCCGGTTTCCTGGGCCTCGTAGTCCGCCTGTTCGAAGCCTGGGAAGACCTCGTAGATGCGGAACTGGTGCAGCCGCTTGAGGAGGATTTCGGTGAATACCGTGCGGTAGTCGGTGGTGGACCACACATCGGCGCCCTGGAACAGGAAGTCATCGTGCAGCCCGAGAAACGTGCCGTACAATTGGCCGCCGTTGACACCACCGCCGACGACCAGGCAATTGTTGCCCCAGCCGTGGTCGGTGCCAGCATCCGCATTATCGAAAGCACGCCGGCCAAATTCACTGTAGACCAACATCGTGGTGCGCTCGGCCCAGGTCTTGCCGTTGGGGGACGGCACATCGAGATCGGTGAAAAATGCCTGGATCGCTTCTGACAGGTCGCGTACCTGGTCATAAAACCAGTCTCCGGGCGTCAGGTTGCCCTGCGCGTTGTGCGTGTCCCAGCCGCCGAAATCCGTCTCGCCAATGCGAAAGCCGGTGTCTTCCTTGATGAGCTGCGCCATGATGCGCATCTCGTAGCCGAAGCTGGTGAGTTGGGCGGGGTTATTGAAGCGTACGGGGTAGGCAGCGCCATTGGAGGGCACATAGTTATCCCAGTCGATGGCCTTGATCAGCTGCATGGCATTCAGTGCCTGCGTGCCGGCCACGTTCATTTCCAGGTTGTCCAGGCCATAGATGTCGACCAGGGCATCCTCCTGCTCCGTTTCGTAGTCGCTGGTATCAAGCTGGAAACTGGTGGGATAGCGCATGGCAACCGCGCTGGGTTCGCCGAGCAGGGACAGGCGAATGGTCGATTCCGTCACCACCGCCGGCAGCGGCAGCGAGGGCGGCAGGTTGCCCGCCGTCTGCAGGTGGCGCGTCAGCCAGCCGGTTGTCGTGAAACGATTGCCCGGCGTGCCCAGTTCCACGTAGCGTTCGGCCTCGAAGTGGCTGCGGTTGGCCCATGGCAGGCCGACGGCTTGCACGATCGCCAGGGACTGGTCGTTCCACATATCGATCAGTGGCCCGGCGGCAGGATGCAAGCCCCATCCGCCAGATGTTGGAAGCAGGCTGGCGCTTGGTATTAAGGTGCCGTTTGTCCGCAGCGCTTCGTAATGCCCGCGGTCCGCGTGCCCGTCCATCGGCGCCATGAAGCTCAGACCATCGATGCCGCCGCGCTGAAAAACGAACACCAGGATGTTGTCGCCATACATGTCAGCGCTAAAAGTGATGCGGGGCGCCGTGGCAGCGGCCAGTGCCGTGCCGGCGCCGACGGTCTTGATGAAATTTCGTCTGTTGAGTGTGGTCATGTTCCGTCCCTCATCTGCGCATGGCGTCCGGTGCCATCAGGACCAGCCCGACGACCCCGCGGATGATTCGCTGGTAGGTGCTGCTCGACCCCGTGTTGTTGGTGTCTGTGAAGTCGTGCACGGACTGGGTGGGGGAAATGCCGGCGATCCCGGTGATGAACTGTTCCGTTCGAGCGGACACGCCTGACTCCAGCGCGTATCCCAGCGCCCGGTCCATCCACATGGCCACGATATTCTGCGGCGTGCGATCAGCGGTCAGCGGAATCATCGCGTTGGTCTGGTCGGCGAGATTCAGGATTGGACCCGATCCCGGCAGATTCTCGTCAGACCGCCTAAGCATGTAGGTGATGGTGCGCCAGGACATGATCAGCGGGCCGGTGCCCTGCCACAACTCACGCTCGTCCGGGAAGCCCGTGGGCGGGCCGTAGCCGAAGGGATAATGGCTGGTGTCGTCCAAGCGGCCGAAAATCGAGTTACTGACGCTGTGGTCGATGCGAATGGTCAGGTCGACATCGCTGCCGCGCATTGCCCGCACCAGGGTCTCGATGGGGCGCTTGACCTTCAGTCCCCAGGCGGCCTGGAATTCATTGGAAAGGAGGACGTGGCGATAGACTTCCTTGAGCTGGTCGGAATCGAACCGCCGGGCATAGAACTCGTCGGCGGTGCTGCTGACGATACTTTCCGGCGGATTGTCGCCAATCAGGCGCGTACACAGCTTCCATGCAATGAAGCGCGCCGTGCCGTAATGGCCGGCAAGATAATCGAGGATCAGCGTGACATCGGACTCCCCGCCCCCGGGTGCATTGATGGTGATGTCCATCACCTCGATGGGGCCCTGCGAGAAGTTGTAATGCCGCGCGGGCCGAAATATGAATTCTCCGGTGTCGGGCGAGCCGTCGGTGGTGTCCGAGACGCCCCAACCGGTCAGGGCCTTGGCGAACTCGAAGACATCGATTTCGGTGTAGCCGGCACGCTGTCCCTGGGAATTATTGCCCACCGTGTTCGGGTCGACAGCGCCGTAGTAGTTTTCAATGGCCCCGAGGGTGTGCAGTTCGAGCACTTCGCGGGCATAGTTTTCATTGGGGTTGGGCCAGGTATTGGCGTAATTGTCGAGGTAGTACAGCATGCTCGCCGTCCGCGAGTTGGCGTGCAGCATGTCGCCGAAATTGCCGAAGATGTGGGCGCGAATCTGACGGTCGTATTCCGGCATCATGCCCTGGGTCGGAAATTCGCGCCCGAACACGTTGAAATGGTTGAACCAGAAGTCGTACAGCACTTCGCGCAGTTGCCACTGGCTGTAGGCGCCGCGCAGCAGTGTCAGGCGCTCCATCTGCCAAACGGGTCGATTGCGGACCTGGTAGTCCTCGGCGCGGGCGTGCTCGGTCCACAACTGCACGGCGGTCTTGTTGATGGTGTCGAAGGCCGCCACATCGTCCGGGTCGGGGCTCCCCAATAGTGCACTGAGCCGGGAATCGACCGCGGGGTCGCTGCCTGTGGGGTTGAGCTGGTTGTCGACCCACATCGCCAGGCGCTGTGCATCGTTACCGGCGAGGGCGTTGAAGGCGTCAATATCACCCGGTCTTGGGCCAAAGGCTGCCTTGTTAAATACCAGTGGCGCCAGCGGCGGAGCCGGTGGCGCGACACCATCGGCTTCCCCGGGCGCAGGCCGAAGCGGTGTCAGGCTTTCGAAACCGGGCGGCGCCGCATGGGTTTTTTGAATCATGGCCAGCGCTGCCCCCGCCAGTCCGACAGCGACGCCTGCCTTGATCAGGTCACGTCTTTGCAGGTGCGGGGCCACGGCCTTCGCAAGAGATTGCGAAATGGACTGTTCCCGGGTCGCCTCAGCGGGATGCGCAGGCACACAGGAATGGCCGTCGCAGTGACGATGCGTCGACGAAGAACGCCTGGGGGTAGAAGTCATGGCTCCTCCTTGAACCACTTTGCGGTGGGACACCCATCCATAGGACACCGCCAGTATGCCAAAAAACTTGTATGAATTCAGCCATCAGGGCGACAATGTATGCTGGCCCTGAGCAAGTTCGGACCGGAAAAGCCCGTCCGCAACCAAAATGGGGTGAATTCAAGCCAATCATACGGATGTGAGCCATGCCAGGTCGAGCCATTTCCTTTCTTTTGCCACTAGTCAGCTTACTGGCGGTCGTTTCCGACGTACGGGCGGAGATAATGCAGTTCACGCCGGATCGAGACGCCACCCTGTACGAAAACGAGTTTGGCGAAGCCGCGAACGGTTCGGGTCGATATATATTCATGGGGCGAACCGGGCCCGATGGTAATTCCGAGGTGCGGCGAACGCTTATGCGATTCGATGTTTCAGCGATTCCCCTGGAGGCCGTGATCGATGGCGTTGAGCTGAGCGTGGAGATCGGGCAGGTTCCGCTTCAACCGCCTACCGGCGGCACCGCAACGCTGCACCGCGTCCTGGCGGACTGGGGGGAGGGCGAGTCCAACGCGCCAGGTCCGGAGGGTCAGGGAACATCTCCCCAGTCCATGGATGCGACCTGGGCGCATCGATTTTACAATACGGTGTTTTGGGGCGCTCAAGGCGGCGATTTTTTGATCGACGCGTCCAGCGCGGTGGGCTATGGGACAGTTGAGGAGACCCTGATATTTCCCTCGACCGAGGCTCTGAAGCGCGACATACGCAAGTGGATGAACAGCCCCACCCAGAATTTCGGGTGGATTCTGATTGGCAATGAAGGCCTCGACTTCACCGCCAGGAGAATGGACTCCAAGGACGGTCAGAATCCCAGCCCGCCAGTACTGACCGTCGAGTACCACATCGAGGGACCCACTGATAGCCTCGCGCTTGAATTGATCAGCACCGAGCTCGTGCGGCCGGTGGCCATTACCAATGCAGGCGACGGCTCCAACCGCCTGTTTATCGTGGAGCAGGCGGGCTTCATCCGCATTTTTGATCTGGATACCGACACGTTGCTGCCGACACCATTCCTGGACATTACGGCGGTGGTTGAAGATGGCGGAAACGAGCAGGGCCTG
>JBFHEJ010000234.1:0-4433 GCA_041584255.1 Lysobacterales bacterium | reverse complement strand
CCAAGCCGTGAGGGTAGAAGACCGCGCTGAGGCCGCTTTCCACGGCGGCCTCGGCATCGACCCTGATAACACCCGTATCAGCGAGGATCCCAGCAATGCCGTGGTGTGCCTGCAGGTGTAAATCACGAAAGTCCACGCCTGGACAAACGCGCCTGGCCAGGGACTGTTGCAAGGTGTCCATGGCCTCCACCAATTCGGCAAACAATCCGCCCGAACGGCTGTAGGTCCGGGTGATGTCGGAGCAATAGGCATTGACGGTGCATCCGGCGTCGATCAAGAAAGAGCGTGATTGCGGTGGCGCCTCGCGGTCGCGCCCCTGGTAGTGCAGCACCGCGCCGTGCTCATTCAGGGCAACGATGTTGTGGTACGGGAGACGCTGATCGGTGTGGCCACTCGCGGACAGGTATGCCTGGTGGATTTCGAGTTCGCTGCAGTCCTGCATGAAGGCGGCTTCTGCAGCCCGGTGACCAAGCCCGGCCAGTCGGCTCGCTTCCGCCATACAGGCCACCTCATAGGGTGTTTTGCGTGTTCTTTGCAAATGGATGGCCGTAATCAGGTTCTCCGGGTTGATTCGTTCCCTGTCAAAAACCGCGTTGAGTGAAGGGGCATCGCCAATGGCGGCAGTGTTCGTGGGCATTTTCTGCGCAAACTCGGTTTTCCAGGTCGTGGCATCGGAAACCACGCGAACGTCGAAATGGTCGGCCCACCAGGATTCGGGGTCGGCTGGCGGGAGGTACCAGTAATCGTCGGGCTGGAAAAAGCAAAGCAGTGGCTTTTCACCGGGCCTGAACAGCACAGCGCTGTCCGGATGGTGGGTCAGGGGCAGCCAGTACAAAAACAGTGGATTGGGCCGGAATGGATACTCGAAATCGTCGAGGAAACTCACCAGCGGCGTTCCTGAGTGCACCAACACCGCATCGAAACCCGTTTTCTCGAGCACCGCGCCCCAGCGCCGTTGAACTTCTTGGTGGTGTTCCCCGAACAGTTCCTCGATCATGCCTTTCCTGCTCCCGGTCATCCTGTAAAATATTGGCCGCCAGGCGGCACATTCCCAGTTATCATCCTGGCCGGACTTTAGACGTCCGGCAACGGACAGGCAAGCGGCGAAAGCAGGCCAGAATCCTTGAGCATCAGAATCTACAACACGCTGCGGCGTGAAAAGGAAGTATTCGAACCGCTGAACCCGGCGCGGGTGACGATGTACGTCTGCGGCCCCACAGTTTACAACTTCGCACACATCGGCAATGCCAGGCCGGCGGTCATTTTCGATGTTTTTTACCGCCTGCTCCAGCTGCACTATCCGGAAGTGGTGTACGCACGCAACATTACAGACGTCGACGACAAGATCAATGCCTCCGCGGCGGAAGAAGGCGTCGACATCGAGACGATTTCACGCCGCTATACCGCCGCCTACCACCAGGACATGGCGGCCCTCGGCGTCGGCCGGCCCAGCATCGAACCAAGGGCCACGGACCACATCACACAGATGCAGGCCATGATTCAGCGCTTGATCGAGGACGGTCACGCCTACGAGGCTGAGGGACACGTGCTGTTCAGCATCGAGTCCTATGACCGCTACGGTGCCCTTTCGCGGCGTGATATGCGCGAGATGGTTGCTGGCGCCCGGGTGGAGGTTGCGCCATTTAAGAAACATCCCGGAGACTTCGTTCTGTGGAAGCCTTCCGAGGCTCCTCAACCCGGGTGGGAAAGCCCCTGGGGCTGGGGTCGCCCGGGCTGGCACCTGGAGTGTTCCGTCATGGCGGAAACCCACCTTGGCGAAACCATCGATATCCACGGTGGCGGCCAGGACCTGGTGTTTCCGCACCACGAAAATGAAATCGCCCAAAGTGTCTGCGCCCACGAAGGCGCGCCGTTCGCGCGTTACTGGGTTCACAACGGCTTCGTCACCGTCGAAAAGCGCAAGATGTCAAAGTCACTGGGCAACACGCTGATCGTGCATGAATTGCTCAAGTCCTATCCTGGCGAAGCGCTTCGATACCTGCTGCTCAGTGCCCATTACCGCCAGCCCCTGGATTGGTCCGACGAGGCACTGCAGCGGTGTAGGCGTACGCTGGACAGGCTCTACAGCATCCTTCGCGCGGCCCGTGACGTCCACGGGTCGGACTGCCTGGATGATCATTCGGCGACGCCCGGTAATGCATTTCTCGAAGCCCTGCGAGATGACCTGAACACTCCAGTGGCCCTGGCAGAGCTGAATCAAACCGCGCGCGACCTGGCCAATGCCGAGTCGGCACAACAGTCGAAGCTCCTCGCCGCCGAATTGTTGGCCAACGCCCGATTTATCGGCCTTCTCGTGGAAGAACCGGAAGAATGGTTTGCGCGTGACGCCGCGGAAGACGAAGTTAGCGAAATCGAAGCACTGGTGGAAAAACGCGCCCAGGCCAAGCTCGATCGTGACTTTCAAACCGCCGATGCGATTCGTGTTCAGCTTGCCGAGATGGGTGTTCAGCTCGAAGACGGTCCGGAAGGCACTCGCTGGCGCAAGAATTGAGGCGAAGCCATGTCGCATGATCCCATTGCGGTGCAGCACGAAATTGTCGACGAGTTCGGCCTGTTTCCCGAGTGGCTGGACCGCTACCAGTACCTGATCGATCTCGGTCGTAAGTTGCCGCGACTGTCTGAAGATGAAAAACGCGATGACAAGCTACTGGCCGGCTGCCAGTCCCGGGTTTGGTTGTACCAGGAAGGCGGCGCGGACTCCGTCACCATCCGGGCCAACAGCGACGCCGCGATTGTTTCCGGCCTGATTGCCCTGCTGACCCGGGTTTACTCGGGCTGCTCTGCCCGCGAGATTGCAGACACCGAGCCATTTTTTATCGATGAGATTGGTCTTGGCGAGCACCTCTCACCAACCCGCGCCAATGGCCTGTATGCCATGCTAAACGCGATCAAGGCACATGCCCAATCATTGTTGTAGGAGTGTCCTTGTCGTCGGTCCCGCCGTCTGAAGCCGTTTCGACCATGAACGGCTCGCGGCTATAAGGCCGCTCCGTCAGACAACAAAAAGCCCCGCTTAGCAGCGGGGCTTCATGTTACTTGGCACAGGGAAGTGCCAACGAGCTAAGCTCGTGAGCCTTTGAAAACCGCGCTTTTCAAAGGCGACATACAAGTGGGCCAGGAGCGCAGATCAAAGCTGGCGTAATGGAAGGACCCCGGGTCCGTAATTTGCCAGCGATATCGTCGCGCGGCCCATCTTGTTCATTAACGATCAAGAACCACCAGTTCAACACGGCGGTTTTCCTGTCGCCCTTGCGCGGTGTCATTGGTCGCGACCGGGCGGGACTCGCCGTAGCCCACCGCTGTCAGGCGGCTGGCACGAACGCCCTTCTCAACCAGGTAGTCGCGGACCGCGTTGGCGCGGCGCTCTGACAGACCCTGGTTGTATTGCTCCGTGCCGACACTGTCAGTGTGTCCCGCTACCTCGACAACGACGCGCTCATGTTTCTGGAGCAGCGATGCAGCCTCGTTGAGGATGACCTTGGCTTCGGGACGCAGCGTTGCCTTGTCGAAATCGAAGTGAACGCCGCGGAGTTCGATCACTGCTTCGACCTCGCAGCCGTCGAGATCGACCACGGCACCCGGACGGGTGTTCGGGCACTTGTCGCGCTCGTTTGGCACGCCATCGCCATCGAGGTCAGGATTTTCCTGTTTTGGTGGCGGTGGCGGTGGTGGCGGTGGCGGTGGCGGCGGCTCGGTGCCTCCAAAATCGAAGGTCAGCCCAAGCGACAGATAGAGATCGTTATAGGACGAGTATTGTGGCTGGCTTTCGCCATCCGCATCATGGCGCCACATCAACTGGGCACGGGTGCTCCAGTGCTTGGCAATCTTGCCCTGCAGGCCGACGCCGTAATTGAAAGCCATGTTGGTGTCCTGATCGAGGACACTGGTGTGTTTCTGCATCGCCAAACCACCCAGCAGATAGGGGCGCCAGTTTCCTTCGGTGAAGTAGTAGCGGCCATTCAGGCTCCAGGTGTGCAGCGACCAGCGGGTGTCGGTGGCCCCCGGAACGGCAGCCGATACAACAGCGGGATTGAGCTTACCCTCGTAGTCGTCCCACTCGACATCAAGGCTGAAGCGATCGTTGAGGAAATAACCGAACCCGAGGGCGTCCCACATATCGCTGTCACCGCTCTGCCGGGCATTGTCCAATTCGACACCGCCAATCTGGTAGGTCAGGTGCCAGGGCTGGTCTGAAAATCCGTCCTGCGCCTGCGCGGAAATACTGAGACCGAGCGCAATAAATGCGGCCATTGTGATTAATATTGAGCGCTTCACTACTAACTCCTTCCGAAGTACATCAGCCAAAAAGTTGTGAGTCCACCCGGTGATCGGGCGGAATCTCTCCCTGTCGCAGGGCATAGTTTAACGGAAAGTTAATGGGGCCGCATTACAACTTACGGCCGCGTCCAGGT
>JBFHEJ010000233.1:0-4436 GCA_041584255.1 Lysobacterales bacterium | reverse complement strand
CGCCCGAGCGAGGCCATTCGTTCAGTGACGCTCAGGAAGTAAGGACACTGACTCCCTTGACGATTCCCATTGGTCGTGAAACTCAGTCTCTACTATTCTTGCAGTCACCAGACCGACAGTGAACAACAACAGCCTGGCATATGACCCATTTTGAATACCTCATGGTGGCCCTGTCGTTCGTGCTGGGCCTGGCGGTCACCGTTCTGCTGACCTCGCTGATCACGGCGTTCCGTGCACGACGAAAATCGCGCATGAGCTGGTTGCCCATCGCATGGGCTTGTTACCTGCTCGTGATCGATTTCGAGGTGTGGTGGGAAATCTTCGGCCTCGTCTCCCTGGAGAGCTGGTCCGTCGGAGCCTTCGTCCTGTTGCTGCTGCTGGCGCTGCTATTGTTCGCGGCCGGGGCGCTCGTTCTGCCGACCAGGGCCAGTGATTATCCGCAAGATCTCGATGTGTACTTTCGCGAAGACGGCCGCTGGGGCGTGGCATTGATCGCACTTTTCCAGATCACCGCGATCATCGCCAACATCACGCTTTTGAACGTTCCTGTGTTCAGTTATATGAACCTGTGGAACGTGGTAGCCATCGGCATGATTGCCGTATTGGTCGCAGCAAAGCGCCGCGCCGTACAGGCGGCTGTCACGATCGTGTTTGGCGTATGGGTCGGCCTCTACCTTTGGGCATTCGTCCCCGTCACGTACTGAATCAGACCGCCGGACGGCCTCTCCAGCCGGATGTGTTGCTCCTGCATGGTCCTTCGCCGGGGGCCGGCAGGCAGTTACCTGCTTCACAGTCTAGAATGACAGCTATGCTTCAATCGCGACTCCTGGGCATCATGCGGCGTGAATTGGAAATCAGTCAGCTCCAGCTTTCGCCATACTGCGCGAAACAGCTGGAAGGGCTCGTGCGTACCGGGCTCAAGCCAAGGAGAATCTCCAATACGCTGGACCACGCCGGTTACGTCATGCAGGCCGAACGGAATCTGCCGGGCCTGATCAAGTACCTCAATGACTACTCGCGCAGAACCGGCACTTTCCCGGATCTCAGCGACAACAATTTTGACAGCGCTTCACGCAACAGTCCCACGTTCCGGCCCTATTGCGCTGGTGGATAACCCCGTTCGACCATCAGCCGATGCCGTGGTCTATCGGCTCATCCCAGGGCGAGATACCAGTCTGCAATGGTACTGAACCACTTGAAAGTCGGCAGCACGTAGAAACCCAGAATGACGCCTGTCCATGCGACAGTCGCCAAAATCCACGGTTTTTTGACCCGGCCGCCGCGCACGTCGTGGAACACCATTACGACGCCGACCAGAACGGAAATCCACAGCGCCACCTCGAAGTCCAGCCACTCCAGACCGGTGGCCTGCCCAAGTTGCGACAGCAGGCGGCCCAGGCCCGGCACGATAAACACCAGGGCGGTTGAAGCCATGTAGCGCGCGTGAAGCTGCATGTCCCTGCGGTTGATGATCGCCAGGCTGTAAAACGCGCCGTAGTAAACGGCCGACGCCAGCCCCAGCCAGAAAAAGCTGAGCCCGAGGGGTGGATAGGGCTGTGGCAATTTCGCCAGGTTGTCGTACACAACGTAAAGGGCAGAAACGACCACCAGGGCGGCGACAATTATCGATGAACGACCGACCATGCGGTGGAGATTGCGCTTGCGGGCCTTGATCAGCCAGGGCTGCACGATCAGCAACAACACCCAAATGAGCATGGCGACCGCATGGAAGTGCTGGGCAAAAGTGGCGCTGGACGCCTTTGGAGAAAAGTAGGACGGCCAGAAGCCGAGCAATGCGAGGACCAGAAGGCCGGCGAACCAGAAAGGCGCGTTGGTGTACATGTGTGCAACCTCCCGAGCTTTTCTTGTTATAGGCAGCGACTGTAGTTTACCAGTCAAACTCAGCCTCTCCTACTCCTTACCAACGCTCCTCACTGGCCGGCAGAGCCCGCGAAATTAGAGGTCCGATCCTGGCCAGTTCGTCCGCTCCCGAACGGTAGACTGGGCTCATTCGCACACTGAGGACGATGCCATGAACTTCCAGATATCAGCACTCAGCTCGGAGCGCTTTTCGCACATGTTTGGCAAGGATACCGGGACGCTTGCGCGATTGGGCGCCGTGCGCGTGGTTGCGGACGAGCAGCCAGGTTTCCCTTGCCGTGTCTCACTCGAGGACGCCGCCGTTGGCGAGTCACTGCTGCTTGTCAACTACGAACATCTGCCGGTGAACTCCCCCTATCGTTCCAGGCACGCCATTTTCGTCCGGGAAGGTGCGGCGATGGCCCAACCCGCGGTTAACGAAGTGCCGCAAAGCCTGGCCTCCAGATTGCTTTCGATTCGCGCCTTTGACGCCGATGGCATGCTGGTCGATTCGGATGTCGTCGATGGCCGCGAGGCGGATCTTCTGATTCGGAAATTGTTCGAAGACGAATCGACACGATATCTCCACATTCACAACGCGAAACCCGGCTGCTACGCAGCCAGAGTGGAGCGGGCCTGAAAGCCGCTGCAGGCAAAATTGTGTAAGTTCGGCGGCTGGCCCTGGGTCTATTGTGACGAGTCCGGTAATGGATACGGACGAACACATACGGGAGAAATCATGCCGAGGCAAGCGGCACATCGCCCTGCTTTTTTAGGTGTCAGCGCCGCTTTGAAGCGGGCGCTGTGGTTTTCCCTTGTATTGCCGCTCTTTGCGTCACTGGCCGTGCTGTCGGTCCCGCAGCCGGCACATGCCCAGGCCGGCAACATTGCCATCAAGAACGGCTTCAACGACGCCTGGTTCAATCCTTCCACGCCCGGCCAGGGCTTTTTCATCACCGTATTTCCGGTCAGCGGAACGGTGTTTCTTGCTTGGTTTACCTACGACACGGAGCGGCCCATTGGAAATGCGCCGGCCAACCTGGGCGAAGCAGGACACCGCTGGCTGACCGCTTTCGGCCCCATTAACGGCAGCCAGGCGGAGCTGGCAGTCGAGGTGACCAGTGGTGGGGTCTTCAACAGCGCCAACCCGCAAGTCAGCCAGGTTTCCGGCGGCACCATCACGCTGCGCTTTTCGTCCTGTGCCGCAGGCGTGGTCGAATACGACATGCCTGCATCGGGCTTGTCCGGAGCCATCCCGATCGAGCGGATTTCCAATGCCAACGTGGCGTTCTGTGAATCCCAACAGGCCCAGTCCTGCCAGGCGATCGAACTCGATCAAAGCCACGGTCCGAACAACCCACCGGTGGTCAACGGCTCAATCGTGCCACTCGGTGAGTTCGTCGACGGCGGGCCCGGGCCGGACGGCATCCCTGCCATCGAGAACCCCGTCTTCACCACCGACTTTTCCGCCATCCTGACGGTGCCGGAAGACCTCGTCATCGGAATTAAGGAAGGTGACGACATCCGCGCCTACCCGCTCCACATCCTGTGGTGGCATGAGGTCTTGAATGACCGCTTTTCGCCGAGTGCGCAGTTCTTCACCGTTAGTCACTGTCCGCTAACCGGTACGAGCATGCTGTGGGACGCCATCGACGGTGTCAGCAATCCAACCTGGGGTGTGTCCGGTCTGCTGTGGAATTCCAACCTCGTCATGTATGACCGGGAGACAGCTACCCTGTGGCCGCAGATGCTGGAGCAGGCGGGATTCGGGCCGGCGGTGACCACCATTCCCAAGCGCCGCCAGGTGGTGGAAACGACCTGGCAAACGTGGCTTGAGATGTATCCGGATACGGTCGTGCTGTCGCAGAATACCGGCTTTTCGCGCGACTACCGTTTGTATCCTTACGGCAGCTACCTGTGGGACGACCGCATCCTATTTCCCACCAACAACGCCGAGGACATGCGCCTGCAGGCCAAGGAGCGGGTGGTCGGAATCAACGTCGGTTCGCATTCCAGGGTCTATCCCATTTCGGGTTTTGACTCCGGCGTCGAAGTGATCAATGACACGGTCGGCGGCATGCCGGTGGTGGTGGCCGGCAGCAGCGACGCCAATTTCGGCGTCATTTATTATCGCCACCTGCCGGACTGCAGCGTCGCGGAATTTGAGGCCGTACAGGGCCGGCTGCCGGTAATCATGCAGGACGGCCGCGGCAATGAATGGGATGTCCTCGGCAATGCGGTGAGCGGCCCGGATGCCGGTGCGCACCTGCTCAAGACCAACTCCTACGTATCCTACTGGTTTGCCTGGACCGCCTTTTTCCCGGAGGTTGAGATCCGCCAGTGAACACTCGCTGGATCAAAGCTGTGGTTACCCTGGCGTTGACCACCGCGACGCCGGCGGCGTTGGCCGCAACCTGCAGCTGCGCCGGTGCCCCGCTGTTGAATTTCATCGACACCCGTGCCGTCGAAAAAGGTGATTTCTACCTGAGCTATGCCGCGGAGTACCACGACATCAGCGATCTCGTGGCCGGTTCCTCTGAGATTCCCGACGAAACCGGGCGGGATCGCACCAGTTT
>JBFHEJ010000232.1:0-4442 GCA_041584255.1 Lysobacterales bacterium | reverse complement strand
GCATCCGGCTGGGTTGTTACCCAGTGGTCGACTATCCGGAACAGATTGTTATCGGAATGGCCTGGAATGATTGGAGGGGACATCACGTACAGATCAATTGAGCGCCCTCAATATGCGGCGGAATAAATGCCACATTCGGTAAACTGGCGAATCGGCGGGTAATACGAAACTCCGGGTATAATAAAGGCAAACCGGCACACAGGGTCAAAGACCGGCGAATTTCCGACGGGGCGTTCCGGCGTAAATTCGATTACCAGAAGACAGGCGACGGCCGCCGCAGCTTGATCTGGACTGGGCACAGTCCGCCGTTACCGTCCGAGCTGTTCCCCAGAACCCAGCGGATACGAGAATGTTCAACCGGATAATCACCAATGCGCCGCACGTGCCCCAGCGGCGTGCTTTGCTCGATGCCAGAGCGATGGTCCGGAATCCCGTCGAGATATTTGAAAAGTACCGCGCAAGCCTGGGCGATACCTTCACTTTCCATTTTGGCGGGACGAGACCCACTATCGTTTCGAGCGATCCGGAGTTTATCCAGCACGTGCTACGGGGCAACCGGGACAATTATCAGAAATCGGATATTCAGGTGAAGCGCATGGTGGAGTTCCAGGGCAAGGGACTGGTCAACAGCCATGGCGATGACTGGCTGCGCCGGCGGCGCCTGCTGGCTCGCGGATTCCTGCCCGCTCGACTCTCGGACCAGCTCCCCATCCAGCAGGACGTGCTTCAGGGTTTGATGGAAAGCTTCGACCTTGCAGCACGACAGGGCCCGGTGGACATTCACCAGCAGATGGTGCGTTTCACGCTACGACTGGTTGGCAAATCGCTCTTCGGAAGGAGCATGAGCGATGAGGAGCTTGAACTCATTGCCGATACTATTTCGAAAATACAGGGCTTCATTCTTCGACAGGTCATACAGCCCTACATGATTCCCTGGTACCGGATCAGCGGTATATCCAGAACATATCAGCGCATGAGAATCGAAGCCGACAAGATTGTTTTGCGCCATATTGAGGACAGGCGCAAGGAAGGCACGACAGTATCGGATTTCATTCGGATCATGCTGGATACACCCTTTCACGATACCGGCAAAACGATGAGCGATGACCAGGTCAAGATCGAAAGCCTGCAACTCATGGTTGCAGGCAACGAAACCTCATCGAATGCCCTGACCTGGACTTTATACCTGCTGGGCCGGCACCCGCAGTACATCCCGCTGATCCGGGAAGAAATTGCCAGTGTGATCGGCGATGCTCCCATCGGATTCGACAACCTGCATGAGCTCCATCTGACGCTCAGGGTCGTTGATGAAGCTTTGCGGCTCTACCCGCCGTTCTGGATGATTGATCGTACTGCCCTGGAGAACGACGAGATCTGCGGTATCAGGATTCCGGCGGGCATACTGGTCGTACCCTACATTTATGGCACGCATCACGATCCGACACACTGGCCGAATCCGGAGACATTTGATCCGGAGCGGTTCTCAGCCGAGCGGAGTAGTGATCGTCACCGCTTCGCCTATCTGCCATTCGGCGGTGGACCCAGGTTATGCATCGGCAACAACATGGCTATCGTGCAAATCCTGCTGATCATCGTCACCATCGTGCGAAAGTACGATTTCACCCTGGCGAACGACAAGCCTGTCAGGATCCGCCCCATGATGTTATTGCGCCCCGATGGCCCCGTTCACATGCAGTTTCGCGCGCTCAAAGGGAATGCCGTAACGTCCAAACTGGCCAGCGCGAATATCGTTGAAGAAACCGGTACCTGACTGGCCGTCGTCAGCCGGCGGGGCGCGCCGGGTTCTGCGCCTCTCCAAAATGATAGCCCCGCGTAGCGTTAAACAGGATCCAGCAGCTTCGCGACCAGGGCGTTTTGGGGAGCGGCAGGGCAGCATCACCCCGTTGATCCAGATAGTAGCTGTTCGCTGATTGGCAGAAGCCGCTCTTAAAGATTGTGCCATCTGCCCGTTTCCACATGCGGCGCATATAGCGCTCGTGCGCCTCGCGTTTGACTTCGATCCGGGTGACTCCTGCAGCGCGTGCGCGCTCGAGGCAACGCATGATGTGCTTCAGGTGCGCCCTGAGCATGGTGAACCAGTTGAAGCCTCCTGAATACGGACCTGCCGTCAGGAAGAAATTCGGGAATCCCGCGACGGCAACGCCGGCATAAGCCTGCAGGCGATGCTCCTGCCAGAACTGCCCGAGCTCGGCCCCGTCGCGCCCGAAAACCTCGAAGCTGGGCGCATTGCCCTGCTCGGTGGTCAGGAATCCCGTGGCCAGAATCAGCGTGTCGATCTCGTACAGTGTGCCGTCCCTTGTGATCACTCCCTCCGGGCAGATGCGCTCAATGCCTTCAGTGACCAGTGCCACGTTCTCGCGGCCAAATGCCTTGAGATAGCTGTTGGATGTCGCGGGCCTCTTGCAGCCCAAGTCGTAGTCGGGAATCAGCTTTGCCTTGAGTGCCGGGTCCTTGATTTCCCTGCACATGAACGCGCGAACACTGGCTTGTATGCCTTTGACCATGAATGGCAGGCGCCGGTAATTGACGATTGCGAAAGTCAATGCCTGGATGCCGGCCTCCGACAAGGCGCGGAACAGGTAACGCAGTACGGCGAAGTGATGCAGGCAGAATTTCAGATGCCGGCTAAGCAGGCGGTCCGGCCTTGGACTGACCCAGATCGGTGTGCGCTGAAACACATACAGACTGGATACCGTGCCGGCAATCTCAGGAACAATTTGCACCGCCGTCGCTCCGGTACCGATCACAGCGACGCGTTTGTCGCGAAGATCGTGGCTGTGGTCCCAACGGGCGCTATGCATCGTCTTGCCGGCAAAATCATCGAGACCGGGAATGGCAACAGGCTTCGGTTGGCAGAGCAGCCCCGTCGCGGAAATCAGGTAACGGGATTTCAGAACGGCGCCGCCGGAAAGCTGTGTCAGCCAGGTATCGCTTTCCGAGTCGAACCGGGCGCTCAATACTTTGGAATTGTATCGAATGTGTTGCGTGATACCGTATTTCTCAGCGCAATGTCTGACATAACCCTGAATCTCGGTTCCCGTCGGAAAAATCCGCGACCATGGGTAGTCTGTCTCACAGGCATAGCAGTAGGAGCTGAACGGAATATCCACCGCCACGCCGGGATAGGTGTTGTCGCGCCAGGTGCCGCCCAACTCCCGTTCCGTCTCCAGCAGAATGAATGAAGTAAAGCCGCAACGCAGCAATTCGATGCCTGCGCCGATGCCGCTGATCCCTGCCCCCACGATGAGCACCTCGGCATCGAGTGAGGATTCCGATGCCCGTGAGTCGGAGTCGTGAACGCTGTCATTCGGCATGTTGCCAGAGCACCTAATCCCGGGGATCGCCATCGACCATCGTCTGCTGCCATTGCAGACGGCGCTTCTCGCGCATGTCTTCAAGGTCCAGGGTTCGAATTGCGAGATCGCCGATCATCCTGTTGCCAAGCACGGGCATCAGTCGCTTTAGGCAATCGGCAAACACAGCCTCCGGATTGATGAGAAGCCTCATTTTGCCTTTTTGGACGGCCGCGATGATTTGCGTGGCCGCTTTCTCCGGCGGGATTGCGTTTCTCTCGTACCAGTCGGCAACGCGCTTCAACAGAAAAGGATCGTCTCCCTCGGCAGTCTTCATGATATTGGTTGCGACACTGCCCGGATGTACGACGGTCAGTCCCACAGTGGTTCCCCGGAGTTCTTCCCAGAGACACTCGGATAATCCGCGAATGGCGAATTTGGTGGTGCAATAAGCAGTCTGTCCGGCCATGCCAATGATTCCGAGCAGACTGGACATGTTTACGATGTGCGCCTGTTCTGCTTTCGCAAGATACGGCATGAAAAAGTGGCAACCGTAAATCGTGCCCATGAGGTTTACTGCGATCACATGTTCCCAGGCTTCGAGACCGGTTTGAGGAAAGGCGGCCTCGTAAGCTATGCCGGCATTGTTGATCAGCAGATGGACAGTCTGATGGGCCTGGATGACCTCGCTCGAGACTTCCTTCATGCTCGCTTTCTCGCCGACATCGGCGATATGCAGACTTATCACGCGGTCTTTGTGTGTCTGGGTCAGTTCCGCCTGCAGCCGGCGAAGCCCATCCTCATCGAGGTCGACCAGGGCCAGCGCACATCCTTTATGCCAAAGCGCCGTCGCCAGCGCGCGGCCGATGCCGCTGGCGGCCCCGGTAATCACCGCGACCTTGCCATCAAGCTGAGAAAGGCCTTTAGTCATCGTTATCTCCGGTACCGCGCACTGATGGGATGAATGACACCCATTTGCGTTTTTTTGGCGAGGGCTTAAACCCGAGCGTGAAGCAGCGAGATAGTCTTCCGACAATTCTACCGCGACAGAACACAGCGTAATCGCGTTCGAGGTGGCAGATTACCGATGACACTCAGTCTTCGCTGACTTAAAGCAGGCCATATTGC